>JAIORY010000115.1 GCA_021107915.1 Bacteroidales bacterium
AAATCAAAACCCTATTCCTGAAAATATACCCTCCTAACTCTTCTCGAAACATTAGTTAAAATTTCATAAGGAATAGTGTCAAGCTCATCAGCAACTTTGGTGATTGGATTTTCTTGTCCGAAAATTATAACTTCGTCTCCTTCCCCGCAAGGGATATCACTAACATCAATCATACACATATCCATACACACATTGCCAACAATCGTGGCATTTTTGCCATTCACAAATAAAGAGCCTTTGCCATTGCTCAGACTTCTTTTCAAGCCGTCGGCATATCCGATTGGGACAATGGCAATAGTCATATCATTTTTTGCGATTCCGCTTCTGTCGTAGCCAATAGTGTCGTTTGCTGCAATAGTTTTGATTTGCGAAATGCTTGATTTTAGCGTGCTTACATTTTGGAGAGAGCTTGTATCTTTTGGATTTGTTGAAATTCCGTATAAACTAATTCCAAGGCGAACCATGTCGAAATGAGCATCGGGAAATCTTGTAATTCCGGCAGAATTTAATATATGACATAAAACCGTATGTCCGGCTTCGGCTTTGATTATCTCACTCATTTTTGTAAATTTCTCTATCTGCGAAAGCGTAAACTTATCATGCTTTTTATTTTCGCTTGCTGCGAGATGCGAAAAAACCGATTGCACATAAATCATATTATTTTCCTTGAGGCGAGAAATAAGTTCATCAATATTATCTTCTTCAAATCCCAAACGGTGCATTCCGGTATCTAATTTTATATGGATTTTAACCGGTTTGTTTTTGGGAATGATATTTTTTTTGATAGCTTTTTCAAGCATTTCGAGAACCCTGAAATTATAAATTTCGGGTTCGAGATTATGAAAAATCATACTATCAAAACTTTGTTCATCGGGATTCATCACCATGATAGGAACAGAAATACCTGCTTTTCGTAATTCAATTCCCTCATCGGCGTAAGCCACAGCAAGATAATCTACCCTGTGAAACTGCAAAGCGTTGGCTATTTCAAAACTTCCGCTTCCGTACGAAAATGCTTTGACCATAGCCATTATTTTAGTTTTTTTATTGATGATCGATCTGTAATAATTATAATTATTGATAAGGGCATTCAGGTTTATCTCAAGAACGGTTTCATGAGCTTTTTGCTGTAAAACCTTGCTTATCTGTTCAAACTCAAAAATTCTGGCACCCTTTAAAAGGATGCTTTCATTATTGAAAGAAGTAAAAGTAAATTTGCGTAAAAAGCTTTCGGTAGTTGGGTAAAAATGTTTTTCGATTTTAAATCTTTCGGATTGATTGCTGATAGACGGACCAATTCCAATAATTTTTTTAACGCCTTTGTTTTCTAACAAATCGGCAATATCCGAGTATAATTTAATTTCGTTCAAACCACTTTGTAAAATATCGGAAAGGATTACGGTTTTTTCTTTATGTTGCTTTTGCTGATTCAGAAAATCAAGTGCAATGGTAAGCGAATTTATATCCGAATTATAACTGTCGTTGATGATTGAGCAGTTGTTAATTCCTTCTTTAAGTTCCAGTCGCATTGCAATTGGGTTCAGCAAAAGCATTCTTTTCGCGATAAGCTCGTTTTCGTATCCGAGATGCAACATTGTTGCCCAACAATGAATTGCATTTTCAGCGGAAGCATCATCAACAAAAGGTATTTTAATATTTATTTCCTGATTATCAAAAATTCCGCTTATTGAGGTTGCTTTATTGTTTTTTTCAATTTTTCTGATAAAGAGATCTGCATCTTGTTTTTTGCTCCAAGTAAATGATTTTATACTTTTTAGTATTTCTGATCTGATAATTATTTCCTGAATTTCGTGATGATCGATGCAGTAAATTAATGTTTCAACTTTGGTGAATAATTTTAATTTTTCACCGATTTTTTGACTTGTGTAAATAAAGTTTTCGTTATGAGCCTGACCAATATTGGTGAAAATCCCGATTGTGGGATTAATAATTTTTTTGAGGTTTTCCATTTCTTCAGGTTCGGAAATACCTGCTTCAAAAACTGCAAGTTCATAATTACTTTCCATCTGCCAAACAGAAAGAGGAACACCAATTTGGGAGTTGTAACTTTTTGGGCTTCTGATAATTTTTTTATCAGGACTCATTAATTGATACAACCACTCTTTAACAATAGTTTTTCCATTACTTCCGGTTATACCGATTACCGGAATATTAAATTTTTGACGATGTGCAGAACCTAATAATTGCAGAGCTTTTAAAGTATCTTTTAAAAGAATGAAATTTGTCTTTTTAAATTGCTGATAATTTTCGGGAAGTATAGAAACGATAAAATTTTTTGTTCCTCTTTTATAGAGATCATCAATATATTTATGCCCGTCATTTCGTTTAGTTACCAAAGCAAAAAAGACACAGTTTTTTGAAGATATAAGTTTACGGCTGTCGATAAGAATATCATTAATGAAAACTTCCGAACCTTCTGAAGTAAATAATTCACCCTTTGTAATTTTTACAATTTCAGTTATTGAATATTGGATTCTGGTCATTTGTAGTTTTGTTCTTATCCGATTTATTTAATCATTCTATTTATTATCATCCCCATTCTTTTCAGTTTGTCCGATTTTAAGGGGGTTTTTATTTATCTCATCATTCATTTGTCTGTTTTTAAAGATATCTGCCGCGAGATAAATTGCTTGACGGAATGATGCTGGAGATGCCTGATTTTTTCCGGCAATATCATAAGCAGTTCCATGTGCAGGTGAAGTACGGACTATTGACAATCCGGCGGTAAAGTTAACACCTGTATCAAACGAAAGTGTTTTAAAAGGTATCATTGCCTGATCGTGGTACATTGCAAGTATTCCATCAAATTTAGTAAAATTCGATGTTCCAAAAAATCCATCACCGGGATAAGGTCCATAAACCAAGATTCCCGTATCAAATGCTTTGTTAATAGCAGGAGTAATTATTTCGGCGTCTTCATTTCCTATTAAACCTTTGTCGCCGGCATGTGGATTTAAACTTAATACTGCTATTGTTGGTTTGCGGATGGCAAAATCTTTTTTCAGTGATTCATTTAAAATATTTATTTTATTATAAATTAATTCTTCTGACAATTTACCTGAAACATCTTTTATGGGGATATGACCTGTTATTGAGCCAATCCTTAAATTATTACTTACCATCAGCATAAGGTAATTTTCGGTTTCAAAATTTCGTGCGAGATATTCAGTATGTCCCGGAAAATCAAATTTCTCCGATTGAATATTTTCTTTGTTTATCGGGGCAGTTACAAGAACATCAATTTCTTTATCTTTCAAGCTTTTTACAGCAGCTTCAAGAGAAAGTAAAGACATTTCTCCTGCGATCTCGGTTGATTTGCCCAGATCTATTTTTACTTCTTCTTCATGAAAATTAATAATATTCGGACGTTTTAAATTTGCCTGATTAGGACGTTTAATAATGTTAAAGCTAAAATCTTTGATATCCAGAGTTTTTCTGTGGTAAGATGCAATTTTAGACATCCCAAAAACAACCGGAGTTATCTCATCAAAAATCCTGTTATCAAGAAAAGATTTTATTATAATCTCATAACTTATTCCGTTAATATCGCCATGAGATATTCCAACTTTTACTTTTGTATCAGACATTTCCTTTTGAATATTTTTAATCATATACGTAAGTTTTGAGTTATACCAATTGTAATTTAAAATACGCTAAATAACATTTTGATTGATAATCGGTATTAAACATGCAAAGATACGATTTCTTGTCGTTTTTATAATATTTACTTTATTAATGCTAATAAATATTCTTTCTTGCTCCAATTTAATACTTAGTTCATTCAAGCTTTCAATACTTGTTTTTCTGATCTCGAAAACCATTAACAGATAAATACAAATCCTGTAAGTTTTCTTTCTCGGTTAACAAAACCTGTGTTGTGTGCTATTTCGTCTTTATTAAACAGATTTGTAATATTTTTTGCTATTTTTGTTTCTTCTGAACTAATTGA
>JAIORY010000166.1 GCA_021107915.1 Bacteroidales bacterium
GATGGAAGTTATATGCCTCTTTACAACGTACCAACTCAATATACTTATGGTGAAACAGTTTATGATAAAGGATCAACAGTTGTGCAATCCATGCGTGCTTATTTTGGCGACTCAATCTTTTTTGACGCAGCAACAGCTTATCTTGAGGAGTTTGCTTATAACTCAGCTTCATCCTACGATATGCGTGATTTTTTAACCGATCATACAGGAATTGATATGACCGATTTTTTTGAAGCATGGGTTTTTACCGCCGGAACACCTCATTTTTCTATTGATTCGTTTGCAATTAATGAAAACGGAGCAAATTTTGATGTAGATATTTACAGCAAACAAAAATATAAAGGAGTAGATTTTCTTGCCAATTCAAATATTGTTGAAGTCAATTTTATTGATGAAGATTGGAATATTTTTTCTGATACAATTCACTTTTCAGGAAAGACCGGACATTCTGTAAAACAACTTTCTTTTGAACCAATAGCAGTTTTTATCGACTTGTATGAAAAAACTTGTGACGCCACAACCGATAATTATCAAATTGTTGATGCTATCGGTGAATATGATTTTCCAAAGACATTTTGTATGTTGGATTTTGAAGAAATATCAGATTCGGCATTTGTTCGTGTAACTCATAATTGGGCAGCACCCGACAGTTTGAAAAATCCAATTGCAGCTTTAATTTTATCGGATTACCGTTACTGGAAAATCGAAGGTGCTTTCCCTGAAAACTTTACTACAAAAGCTCGTTTTTTTTATAGCAAAATTTCTTACCTTGATAATACACTTCTTGCAAACCAGGAAGATTCATTAGTAGTTCTTTACAGGGAAAATGCTTCAGTTGACTGGCAGGGAATTGATTTCTACAGAATTGGAAATTCATCTATCGGAAATATTTATGTTGAAAATGCACAGCCGGGAGAATACACTCTTGCGGTTTGGGATGCTCAATATGTTGGTGAAAACGAAATAAGCAAAAATGAACTGAAATTTGAAGTATTTCCTAATCCTTCAAGCGAGAGTTTTACATTTGTTTTTGATGCCAAAGAAAATTCCATTCTTAAAATTTATGATTCTTCATCAAAACTTGTAAAATCTTTCAATACAAAAAAAGGAGAAAATACAATAAAATGGATTCCTTCGGAGCTGGCTTATGGAACATACTTTTTGCAATTGGTTTCTGGTAAAGAAATTCAATTAAATAAAAAGTTGCTCTATCTGAAATAATTTTACCATAAATCCGCAAATAAAATATATAAATAGCCGCGAATGCGCGAATAACCATAAAATAGAACTTATTTTAATTAATCAAATGAATGAAATAAAATTCGCGTAAATTAGCGATATACTTGTACGGAACAGAATTGCAAAATTTCCAATTTTATTTTGTACCGCATTACTACTTCTAAACAGTTATGCTGCGCAAACCTGTTAAGAATTAGTATATTAGCGGCTAAAAAAAATACTTGCGAATTTTAGATTATAATAAATGATGAAATATTTAAACAAACTAATCGACATTTTTGAGAAAAACGCCAATCTCGAAAAGGCTGTTCCCATGAAAAAATACATGAAGGACAAATTTGAGTATTTCGGGATAATGTCAGAAAATCGAAGGAAATTAATTAAAATTTTTATTTCCGAAAACGGAATACCGGAAAAAGAAAATCTGAAAAAAATTATACATCAATGCTGGGAATGTCCTCAACGGGAACTTCAATATTTTGGGATGGAGTTGGTTCAAAAGCATATTAAAACATCCGAAAAAGAAATAATAGAAATTCTTGAATTTATGATAATCACAAAATCGTGGTGGGATACAATTGATTATATTGCAGCAAACTCTATAGGAGTTCTTTTTAAAAGATATCCGGAAATGATAATTCCTTTTACAGAAAAGTGGATGGATTCAGGTAATATGTGGCTTCAAAGAAGTGCGATTTTATTTCAACTCAAATACAAAGAAAAAACCGACACGGAATTATTATTCAAATACTCGAAACGATTATCCGGTTCAAAAGAATTTTTTATTAGAAAAGCGATTGGATGGGCACTTAGGGAATATTCAAAAACTAAAGCTGAGGAAATAATAAAATTTGTATCGGAAAATGAACTTTCTCCATTAAGTAAAAAAGAAGCCTTAAGACGAATTGATAAAAATTAAGCAAAACCAATATCTGAGGCTTTTATTTTTATCCAGGCATCATCATTTTTGGAAATTTTCAATGCTTTTTTTGCATCTTTTCTATCACCATTATACGATTTGTTTACCTTCACATAATGTGATAAAATAGCTTTGCGGGGTGAAAAAATAATAGTAATTAATCCTGTTATCGGTGTAAAAAATAAACTAATAAGAAAAGCATTTATAAAACCAATATTTCTTCTTTTTCCTTCAAAAGAAAGTAAAAGTACAAACAATAAATAAAAAGAAAAAATTGAAATTATTAAATAATACATGATTTAATTTATTTTAATCTTTAATTTACAAAGTTTGTGCCACACTTTATATCTCCCTGCATTCTTGTTTTTTAACAAAGCTCTTTCGATAAATCAAATAAATAACTCTCTGAAATCGGGGAATAATATTATTAAAATCAATAGTTTTGGGTTTCCCATACGGACTTGCTTCACTTCGTGAGTTTTGAGTTTGAGGTTTTGAGTTTCGGGTTGGTTTCAACTTCAAACCTGAAACTTGAAACCTGAAACCCAAAACTTGAAACCTGAAACTTGAAACCTGAAACCTGAAACCCAAAACTTGAAACCATTGGAATTTATTAACTATCTATTGTTGAATAATTTATAAAATAAAAGTGTTTTCTAAAGAATAAATAATATTTTTGCACCCAAATTAATAGACTAAAATCAATAGATGAAAAAACGCATCTGGCAATATTTAACAGTAATTTTGATAATTATTTCATTGTCTTTATTTCCTTTTAAAGGAAGAAACGACCAAATGGCTGATGATGTAACAAGATTTTTATATTCTGTGCCGGATTATCTTATCAGGGATCTTGACAAAGAAATTATCAATAAAAAGTCAGAGCGAATCGACAAAATATTTACAAACCTTTACAAACGATATAGATTTAACGCTTCGGTTCTTTTCAGTGAAAAAGGAAGGATTATTTATAAAAATGCTTTTGGAATGGCTGACTTCAAAAACAACAAAGATTTAAACACTCATTCCTCTTTTCAGCTTGCCTCTGTTTCTAAGATGTTTACAGCCATGGCAATTATGATTCTGAAAGAAGAAGGCAAACTCACCTACGAAAACGACATTAGAGATTATTTAATTGATTTCCCGTATGAAGGAATGAAAATTCGGGATTTGTTAACTCATCGTTCAGGACTTCCGCGATATATGTCCATTGCGCATAAACATTGGAAAAACAAAAGAAAACCACTTACAAATGATGATATGTTGGATCTTTTCAGGGAACATCCCCCTCAGAGATATTTCGCTCCTGACAAAGGCTTTCATTATTGTAATTCGAATTATGCGGTTCTGGCAAGTATAGTTGAGAAAATTTCGGGATTATCATTTGACAAATTTGCTGAAGAAAATATATTCAAACCTTTAAACATGACCGATTCTTTTGTTTATAATATGAACAACGATTCATTGGTTCCACATAATATTAATAAAGGTGTTACCGGATACAGATACCGCGGATGGAGAATTGTTAGAGAAAGAAATGATTACCTCAACGGAGTAATGGGCGACAAAGGTGTTTATTCAAGTGTTGAAGACCTTTTTAAATTTGATCAGGCAATGTATAACGAAACACTTGTTAGTGATTCCACTTTGCGTGAAGCTTTTGAATCGGGCAGTCCAAAGTACTGGAAAAGAAGAAATAATTACGGATTCGGCTGGAGAATAAAAGAAAGAGAAGACAGCACGGTTTTTCATTACGGATGGTGGAAAGGATTCCGAACTTTTTATATCAGGGATATGAAAACCGAAAAAAC
>JAIORY010000378.1 GCA_021107915.1 Bacteroidales bacterium
AATGGCTATTGAAAACAAGATTCAGGAACTTTTAAGCAAAAGGGAAGAAGCCAAATTAGGCGGGGGTCAAAAAAGAATAGATTCTCAACACAAAAAAGGGAAATTTACTGCGAGAGAACGTATCGAATTACTTTTGGATGAAGGAAGTTTCGAAGAGTTTGATATGTTTGTAACTCACCGATCGCATGATTTCGGACTTGAAAAAACTCATTATTTGTCAGATGGTGTTGTAACCGGACATGGTACTATTGATGGTAGAATTGTTTATGTTTTCTCCCATGATTTTACTGTTTTCGGAGGCTCACTTTCCGAAACCTTTGCAAAAAAAGTATGCAAAGTGATGGATCAGGCAATGAAAGTCGGAGCACCGGTTATCGGATTTAACGATAGCGGTGGAGCACGAATTCAGGAAGGCGTTAAAAGCCTTGCAGGCTATGCCGAAATATTCCAGAGAAATATTGAAGCATCAGGTGTGATACCACAAATTTCAGCCATTTTTGGACCATGTGCCGGAGGTGCGGTTTACTCACCTGCTTTAACCGACTTTATTATTATGAGCGAAGATACAAGCTATATGTTTGTTACCGGTCCTAAAGTTACAAAAACAGTTACAGGCGAAGATATCTCAACTGAAGACCTTGGAGGAGCACAAGTTCACGGTTCAAAATCAGGGGTATCTCATTTTATTGCAGAAGACGAAAATGAAGGCATTTTAATTATTCGAAAACTATTATCATATCTTCCACAAAATAATTTTGAAGAACCACCACAAACAGAATGTGATGATCCAATTAACAGACTGGAAGATTATTTGAATGATATTATTCCTGAAAATCCAAACAAACCTTATGAAATAAAAGATGTAATTCATGCAATTACAGATAACGGTGAATTTTTGGAAATACAGCGTAATTATGCCAGAAACATAATTACGGGTTTTGCAAAATTCGATGGTATTTCGGTTGGTATTGTGGCTAATCAACCAAATTTCCTTGCTGGAGTTCTTGATATAAATTCTTCGAGAAAAGCTGCAAGGTTTGTACGATTCTGCGATGCATTTAATATTCCAATTCTTACACTTGTTGATGTTCCCGGTTTCCTTCCCGGAAGCGGACAGGAATATGGTGGAATAATTATTCACGGAGCAAAATTAATGTTTGCTTATGGCGAAGCTACCGTACCTAAAATCACAATAACTTTACGAAAATCTTATGGCGGTGCTCATGATGTTATGAGTTCGAAACAATTACGAGGTGATTTGAATTATGCGTGGCCATCAGCAGAAATTGCCGTTATGGGATCAGCCGGCGCAATCAAAATACTAAATGGTAGAGCAATTTCCGAAATTGAAGGAGATAAAGAAAAAGCTGAATACATCGCTAAGAAAGAGGCTGAATACAATGAAAAATTTGCTAATCCTTATGAAGCAGCAAGGCACGGATATATTGATGATGTAATTGAACCAAGAAACACAAGGTTTAGAGTGATTAGAGCTTTACGAACTCTTGCAACAAAAAAGGATTCAAATCCTCCCAAAAAACATTCAAATATTCCATTATAAATTCATTAAAAAATGATACCGGAAATTTTATCTATTGAAGTACCAAACATTGTTTCAGATGGAATAACAATTGCCATTGTCGGTTATGTTATAGTCTTTTCTGCTTTGGTAGTATTGTATTTTGTTTTTACTTATTTATCTAAATTAATAAATTACAATATCCGCCAAAAGCTTATAAAATCAGGTAAACTAAAGCAAGCAGAAAAAGTCGAACGTATTTCAGGTGATGTAAGTGCGGCAATTTCACTTGCACTTTATTTAAATCAACTTCACGATGAGGAAAGTAATGTAATAACTATCAAAAGAATATCAAAAAGTTATTCTCCATGGAGTTCGAAAATTTATGGAATGAGACGAAGATAAAAGACAAAACAATAATTACAATTTAAACATTGACACACAAGAGAATGATTATAAAATGAAATTTGAAACTTGAAATTAGAAATTAGAAAGAAGACCAAATTTCTAATTTCCAATTTCTAATTTCTACATCTTGAGTTATTTAAATGTATGTACCTAAAGATGTATTAACTACAAGAATATAAACAAATGAAAAAATTTAATTTCAGAATTAGAGGGCATTTATATAATGTTGAGATAATAAATTTTGAAGATAACAAAGCCAAAGTTGAGGTAAACGGTACTTTCTATAAAATTGAAATGGAACAAACTGCTCAGCAATCCAAAACGCCGATATTGGTTAGAAAGGAACTGGAAACCCCACGATCGGCACATAAATTTAAAAAACAAGTTGAAGGTACTGCAAAAATTAAAGCTCCCTTACCGGGAAATATTATGCAGATTTTTGTAAAAGAAGGTGATAAGATTGAGAAAGGTCAAAAACTTCTTCAGTACGAAGCTATGAAAATGGAAAATGACCTTTTATCAGAAAAAGCAGGTATTGTAAAATCAATTAAAGTTGTTGCCGGCGATAGTGTTTTGGAAGGTGATATTTTAATCGAAATTTTATAAACATTTTTAATTTTATTTTTATGAATAAAGGATTAAGAAAAGCCTTAACTGTTATTGGGATAATTGCCATCCTGGCTTTTTTATCATCATCATTTGCAGGCTTTACCCAAACAGATTTGCCTTCTGAAAAAGAAAAAACAACTATTTCTGATAATACAACAACACAAGAAAATACCTCCATCGAAAAAATGGAATCAAGTGCATTTTCCGGTGTTCAGAAATTTATCAGATATTCCGGTTTTAGCAATGCCACCACAGGACATCTAATAATGATTGTTGTTGGATTAATTTTTATTTTTCTGGCAATAAAATACGATTACGAACCTCTTTTATTAATTCCCATCGGAACCGGTATTATTATTGGAAATATACCGTTTTTTCAAGCTGACGGAGTAAATCTTCAATTGGGTATTTATCAGGAAGGCAGTGTGCTTAATTATCTTTATTTTGGTGTGATGAAAGGTATTTACCCGCCTCTTATCTTTTTGGGAATTGGAGCAATGACAGATTTCTCTTCTTTAATTTCAAACCCGAGATTAATGTTATTGGGTGCTGCTGCACAGGTTGGTATTTTCATTACTTTTCTTGGAGCATTATTTCTTGGATTTAACCTTCCCGAAGCTGGCTCAATTGGAATTATTGGTGGAGCAGACGGACCAACAGCTATATTTCTATCATCAAAACTTGCAAACGGAAGCATTATAAACGGAATACAAACACAAAATTTGATAGGACCTATTGCAATTGCAGCATACTCATACATGGCTCTGGTACCGGTTATTCAGCCTCCGATAATGAGACTGCTGACATCGAAACGCGAAAGAGTAATAAGAATGAAACCCCCACGTTCGGTTTCAAAACTTGAAAAAATAATGTTCCCCATAGTTGGATTACTTCTTACTGCTTTTATTTCTCCGGGTTCTTTACCATTACTGGGAATGTTGTTTTTCGGAAACATTTTAAAAGAAAGTGGTGTTACAAGAAGACTTGCAGATACTGCAAGAACTTCGTTAATTGATATTGTGGTTATCCTTCTTGGGATAACTGTGGGAGCGTCCACACAGGCAGATGTTTTTCTTACTTCTCAGTCTATACTAATTTTTGGATTAGGTGCCGTATCCTTTATGATTGCTACTGCAGGCGGTATAATTTTTGCCAAAGTTATGAATCTGTTTTTATCAAAAGATAACAAAATCAATCCATTGGTGGGAGCAGCCGGAGTATCTGCCGTCCCTGATAGTGCCAGAGTTGTACAAATGGAAGGTTTAAAATCAGATCCAACAAATCACTTACTTATGCACGCCATGGCTCCTAATGTTGCCGGAGTAATTGGCTCTGCAGTGGCAGCAGGTATTTTATTGAGTTTTCTGTTTTAGAATGCGAACTTTTCATACTGAAAAAGTATGAAAATTTCCAGTAT
>JAIORY010000117.1 GCA_021107915.1 Bacteroidales bacterium
AACAACTTACTTTATGAATAACAAACTTTTACAACTCAAGCCTGAACGTCTTTGGTTTTATTTTTCTGAAATACTGGAAATTCCGAGACTATCAAAAAAAGAAGAAAAAATTGCCGAATATCTGATGAATTTCGGGAAAAATCATAATCTGGAAACAATAAAAGATGAAACCGGAAATATTCTTATCAGGAAACCTGCAACAAAAGGAAATGAAAAAATGAAATCGGTAGTTCTTCAAAGTCACATGGATATGGTTGGAGAAAAAAATGCAGATACTGATTTTAATTTTGACACAGACCCTATCCAGGCACGGATTGATGGCGAATGGGTTAAAGCCACTAAAACTACTCTTGGTGCAGATGATGGCATTGGAATTGCAGCAGAATTAGCCATTCTTGAAGCAAATAATATTGAACACGGGCCAATTGAATGCCTTTTTACTGTTGATGAAGAAACAGGACTAACAGGTGCTTTTGGTTTAAAATCAGGATTGCTAAAAAGCAAAATTCTTATAAATCTTGATTCTGAAGATGAAGGAGAATTATTTATAGGATGCGCCGGAGGAAGGGATACAAATGTTGAAATAACTTATTCAAAAGAAGCTTCTGCAAAAGATACCGCTGCATTTATTATTAATATTTCGGGATTAAACGGTGGTCATTCAGGTGATGAAATTCAAAAAAGATTGGGAAATTCAATTAAGCTGATGACACGCTTACTTTGGAATGCAAGCGAGAAATTCAATTGCAGAATATCAAAATTTGATGGCGGAAATTTAAGAAATGCTATTCCTCGTGAAGCTTTTGCAATAGTTACAGTTCCCGAAAAACATGAAGCAGATTTTGTTGCTTATGTTAATGATTTTGAAAAAACAGTAAAAGAGGAATTAAAAGTTACAGAACCTCAATTAAAAGTTTCAATTGAAGCAACTGAGCATCCGGCATTTGTTATTGATAAAGACACTCAGAATAAATTATTAAATTCTTTATATGCGTGTCCTCATGGCGTTATTGCATGGTCAGCAAATATCCCTGATTTTGTTGAAACATCAACAAATCTTGCTGTAGTAAAAACTTTGGATAATATTATTGACATAAGAACAAGCCAGCGTAGTTCGGTTGAATCAGCAAAAGAAGACGCTTGTAATATGGTAGCAAGTGTTTTTAAACTTATAGGAGCGAAAATTTCTCATAGTGACGGATATCCGGGCTGGACACCAAATACTGATTCGGAAATTGTAGAAATAACAAAAAAGTCGTATCAGAAATTATTTAATCAGGAGCCAAAAGTCCTTGCCATACATGCAGGTCTTGAGTGTGGATTGATTGGAGACACTTATCCAGAAATGGATATGATCTCGTTCGGACCAACAATTAAAGGTGCGCATACACCCGAAGAAAGACTGAAAATTGATACAGCTACAAAATTTTGGAATCTTACGATTGATGTTTTGGGAAAAATCCCGGAAGACAAATAGGAAAAAATTTATGATTTAGGATTTTAGATTTATGATTTTAGATTCCACCAAAATCTTAAATCTAAAATCCTAAATCTAAAATAAAAAATATACCCCAACTCTAAAAATAGGACTTGTATAAGGATAATATAAACTTTCGTTGATATTGAAAAGCACCGTGAGATTAGAAAATACATTTTTCCCAATCCACTGTCGATAACCTGCTCCAACCAGAATACCATCGGCTGTTACTTCTTCTTCATTACCTGAACTCCAATCCATATAATCATATTTCAACATTTGATATTCGGCATGTGCGAAAAAATCACGGTAAACATAATATCTCGCAAAAACACTTCCTCCAATAATATTACTTTTATACTCAGGAATATAGCGCGAATCTTTATAATATTGATAGGAAAACCCCACACCGGTAGTTAAGTTATCTGTTATTTTATACCCAATCTCCGGTGACAGTTCAATAACTGTGATAGTTCCAAACTGAAATCCAAAACCACTTCCCACAACATAGCGTTTTTGAGTATATTCTCTTTCAACCTCCTGACTACGCAAAGAATTACTAAAACCAACAATCAGGAATAATCCGATAAGAATTGTTAAAATTTTTCTACTTTTTTTCATATCTTTATAGCTCAATTAATCCTCTAAGAGCTTTAAAAGCTCTAAGAGGATGTTCTTAATAATTCATTACAATAAAGCAACAAATATAACGTATTAGTGAAGTATTATTATTTTTGTTAAACAATTAAATTTGGTTTTACTACCATTTTAGTAAAATCAGACAAATGCGAAAATGATTAAATGCGAAAATGCAAAAATAAAATAACACACAAAATAAATAAAATTAATATTATAATATTAAAGCCATTTATTATCAAAGATTTTATGTTTGTAAAATATTTAGGCATTTAAACATTAAATCATTATATAATTATATCATTATATAATTATAAATTTATTATGATAACTAAACTTTTAAACAATATTATCCTGATCAGCGTATCCGCATTTATTTTGCTGATACTAATTTTTTCATCTTGCCAAAAAGACAAAGACTTTGATACTGATCCTTCACTAAAATTAGTTTTCTCAAGCGATTCAATTTCCTTTGATACTGTTTTTACAACAGTTGGTTCTATCACCCGTCAACTTAAAATTTATAATCCAAGTACTAAATCCATAAAAATATCTTCAATAAATCTCACAAACGGAAATGATTCGTTTTTCAAAATTAACATTGACGGAACACCAACAAGCGGAGTAAATGATATTGAGCTTGCAGCGGAAGACAGCCTGTACATTTTCGTAAAAGTTACTATTGACCCTAATGACGAAGATTCTCCTTTTGTAATTGCTGATCAAATTATTTTTAACCTTAACGGGAATACTCAGGATGTTGATTTGGTGGCGTGGGGGCAAAATGCAAATTATATTATCGCTGATACTTATGTTCAGGGTTTGCCGCCATATAAAATTGTAGCACACGAATTTTCGGATACAACATGGACATCTGAAAAACCATTTTTGATTTACGGTTATGCTGTTGTTGATTCCAATGCGATATTAAGAATTAATGCAGGTACAAAAATATATTTTCACAATAACTCGGGGTTGTGGATTTACAAAGGAGGTGCAATAAAAGTAAATGGTGAGCTTGAAATGCCGATTACTTTTCAGGGCGATAGGCTGGAGGAATATTATGCAGATATACCCGGGCAATGGGATCGTATCTGGATTAACGAAGGAAGCATTGATAATGAGTTTGAATATGCTGTGATAAAAAACGGTTTTATTGGAATTCAGGCAGAAACTATGCAAGAAAACATGGGGAATCAACTTACTCTCAACAATACTATTATTGAAAATATGAGTGGTATCGGTATTTTCTCAAGATTTTACAATATCAGCGGAAGTAATAATGTAATTGCAAATTGCGGGAATTATTGTGCTGCTTTTACCATGGGTGGAAATTACAATTTCAAGCAAACAACTATTGCCAATTTCTGGACGAGATCTGTAAGACAAACCCCTGCACTTTTCCTTAATAATTATTATTTTGATGGTGATGAAGTTATCCATCCTGTTGATCTTAATGTATGTTTTGGAAACAGTATTATATACGGAAATAATGATGAAGAAATTCAATATGATGAAGATGCAGGAGCAGAATTTAATTATGTTTTCGATCATTGCGATTTAAAAACCGAATTAAATATTTCAAGCACAGTATCATATTCAAATTGCATAAAAAATGAATATCCACTTTTTGTTGATTACCAAATAAATAATTACGAATTGGATTCTCTTTCGCCTTTACGAAACATCGGAAGCATTCTTATAGCTGAAGATGTTCCGTTGGATATTTTGGGCAACAACCGTACAGAATCACCTGATTTGGGAGCTTATGAATTTATTCCGGGGAGATTTTAGTAGGTAAATGACTAAAATGCCGAGCTAT
>JAIORY010000097.1 GCA_021107915.1 Bacteroidales bacterium
TTATACTATTTTGCAAATAATATTAATTTTTTACTACTCATTGCAAATTTAATAAAATAAAAGTAACAAATAATTTGTAGAGAATAAACTTGCTTTTTGCCTGTGAAGATTATCTGGACATAATATTGTTATCCCAATTCATGAACCACCCACACATTTGGTTCAATATATTTCCCGATATTATTTTCTAAATCAATATTTACCAGAACCAATGCTTTATCAACAACATAATCTCCTGAATCGGGGAATTTCAATCCTGTCCATTTTTCCCAATCCAAAACCGAACCGGAAATGTCCATAGATTTATTACAAATTCCAACAATTTTACCACCGTCTTTTATGTGAACTCTCAACCATGGATCATAAGGTAATCCATCTTCTCTTTGCCATTTAATATAATCATCAATCGGAATTAACGGATATTTATGTTTTAAGGTTGGCCGTATAGGTAAAGCAACATTATCAAGTCCATTGCTTTTTGCAATGTCTTTCATAATTTGCAGCATTTCATAACTAATACCATGACCTTGATATTTGTTGTTTATTAATATCTGTAATCCAACAAGTGTGTTTGATTTCAACCCATTTTCAAAGTCAGCATTAGCTTTTTCTATTGCCCAATCAAATCCTGCATCCGGTAATTCGTCGAAAGGTTTTTGCCAGTTTAATGGAATAAAATTTCCTACACCGATAATTTCATCATTATCAATTAATGCAAATTGGTAGTTTAAAAAGTGAGTGTATAGATTTGTCCAATATTTTTCAACTATTTTATCGTGTTGCATAAATTCAGACCAATTTTTTGAACCTAAAGTTTTTTGGAATTCTTTGATTTCCGGTTTTCCTATTATTGTTTTATAATTCATGCTTTTAAATAATTCCTTAAATCCGCAGGCGGATTCATTTTGACACTAATTTCACTGATTAGCACTAATTTTGTATCACTAAAATAAGTGAATGGGTTTCTGTTTAATCCACTCATTTAATTGCACTAATAAAAATCCTTGCGGATTTATGGGAATTAAAAAAACTAATTACCAATTTTCAATATTTTTTTTCTCATTGAAGAACGATCTGAAAGCACATGAATAATATAAAATCCGTCAGGTAACCCCTCAAGATTAATTTCAATTATTTGATTGCTAAAGTTCATTCTTTGTTGTACAGTTTTACCATTTAAATCAAGGATAGTAATGTTTAACTTTTCGTGATATTTTGATTTATAAATCAGGGTAACAAATGAATATGAAGGGTTAGGAAAAACCAATAAATTATTTCCGGCTTCATTTAAAATGTCCTCAATATTAACTTGAAATGGAGAAACATAATGCTGGACTATTCCACCATAGCTATATCCATAATTTGGCTCATAAGGCTTGCCAATAAAAACATCTGTATAATTATCATTATTAAAGTCTCCCGAGCTAATCCCTCCAGGCCTTAATAAGTCATTCTTTAAAATAAGATCGGCATTTTCTTTATTTTCAGCACATCCATAAAACATTAATAAATTTCCTGTATTTGAATAATCACTAATAATAAGATCGGACCTACTTTCTGTTGAGAAATTGTTAACAAACTCAATGTTCATCAAATTAGCATTTATAGAAGTATCAAAAAGCACGTAATCCGGTTCATCATCAAATTCGGGACCTCCTTCATACACAAAAATCTCAGATGTATTTTCGTTATATTGGATTAAATCAGGAAAACCATCGCCTGTATAATCTCCTTGAATTTTTGGTGATCTGCTACCAAATCTGTATCCTTCTCCGATGGGATTTAAAATGGCAATATCGAACAGACTATCTGCCTGTGGTCCGCCAAAGTATAAAAGTGACTGACCTTGTTCGTTGTCAGGATCTCCTAAAGTAAAATCATCAAAACCATCATTATTAATATCGCCGCAACTTGTTATTGGACTTGCAAAGGAAATACCGCAAGAAGTACATGGAACACTTATTACAATGTCAGGTTCGCTTGATATTTGCTCACCGCCAAAGTAAACAAAAGCTTCTCTTAAGCAGCTTTTATGTTTTCCACCTCCAACAACAAGGTCGTTAAATCCATTGGCATTATAATCGCCAACAATAGACATATTAATTCCAAAGCTGTAAAAAGTTTCGGTATCTTCAAGTATTACAGATGCATTCAAATGATTTAAAACATTTGGCATATCCGAACTACCGAAAAAGATAAAAATGTTTTGTCTTTGATTAGACATATCTTGTGCATACGCAATTCCAGAATTAGAACTTACTGAAATAACTATGTCATCCCAACCATCGGCATTTAAATCGCCAACTACCATGTTTTGGCACTTAGCATACGAATCCTGTGGAAGTAAAATTTTAATATCAGTATCATAATCAAGTATCTCTCCTCCAAAATAAATATTTGCATAACAGCCGTCGTAAGACAGAATTGCCCAATCTTCGAAACCATCTTTATTGAAATCACCAATATTTTTTGTTTTATAACCAAATGTCAAGGACTCAAAAGCTGTTGATTTTTTAGTGCCGAGAATTTCTGGAGAAGAAAAATCCTGTTGAGTACCTCCGGTAAAAATGGCAGTTCCAATAGTATCGAATTGCAAGAACTCATCGAAACTCCAAAAATTAAAGTAAAGGTCTGGAATGCTGTCATCATTGTAATAAAACACATTTGGTTGACTGATGTCAAAAAATAAATTGCTCATTGGCATTAAAAATCTATTATCTTCAACATAATAGTATTCTTTAATAAAACCCTGCTCAATAATATTTTCATTTCCACAATATAAAACAATTGTATCTGTTGATGATTTTGAATACCAGTCATCTGCACCATCATTATTAAAATCACCTGCGCTGTAAAAAATACGGTTAATATTTCCAGCTTCTATTTCTTTTGCGGTTTCAAAATAATAAGGTGCTTCATCCGTACCAAGAAATGCTTCAATATGAAATGCTCCATCATCAAAAAACGAATGACAAATATCTATAAACCCATCACCGTTAATATCAGAAAAAGCAGAAGTAAAACAGTGATGTGGTTCGTTAATAATATATCTGTATGATGATTCAATAATAACATAATTATTAACTACTGTATCAAATTTATACCAACTGATCTCATATCTAACATTCGGAAATCCATAATAATAAACGAGGCATAATTCTTTTTCATTGTCTTCATCATAATCATAAAAATGAAATAGTGTTTCATCTTGAAAAAAATGATACCAACTAATATTAGGTTTGAGTGTTTTCGGATTATTATGCATGACAGAAAATACAAGCAAGGAGTCGCTAGAATATTGTTCTCCAATTATTAAATCCGATTTATTGTCATTATTTATATCACCAAAATAATAGAGTTGATAATATGTCCCGGGAAGGTTAATATTTAAAGTATCAAAATCTGATCCATTAGCATTTCCAAGCCAAATAATACCTTTACTAACATCAATCATATCATCAAATCCATCACCATTATAATCACCAATTTCCTGAACAGAAGCATCATAAATAATGTAAGCTGATTTTGGATTATTGATGTCAGTAATTATGGCTGTTTTTTGCACTCTGTCGATTTTATTTGCTGTTTTTTCATTGGCTGCATTTTTTATAAAAGCAAAGTCGCCAACACCATCACCATTGATATCACCAATAGATTTAGGAGTTTGAAGTGGGAAATTTATAGAATCTGTTAAATCTAATTCAAAAGGCACAATATTTTGAAATGGATAAACTGTGTCTGCCGGATTAAATCCCTGACCTATTGAATAGTTACAGATTAATATAAGAATAACTATTACTACGAATGATTTTTTTAAATATAACATATATTTAATATTAATAAATTCAAAAAAAGTTTTTGGACAATCTGTACTAATCAGTTTGTTTTTCTTTGGTTTTTTTTTGCAATAAAGCTTCAA
>JAIORY010000181.1 GCA_021107915.1 Bacteroidales bacterium
CTAAAATCTAAAATCTGCAATCTAAAATCATAAATCCATCCACCCATTACCTGCTTGCGGTTTCGAGTCAAGATTTTCGATATATGGTTTTATGTCAAGCAGGGGAGTGTTGTCAAATACATCCAAACATGAGGTATAGATAATGTTTCTTTCGATGCGGATTAATTTTACAATATCCATGCCTATTCCGTTAAGGCGATTAGGCGAACGACTTGCAAAAAGCCCTACTTCTTTTCCATTGTAGTTTGGAGGATGGGCAACAAGATTTTTTTTAAAAGATCTGTCGAAGTAAAAATATACGATTATATATTGAAATTTATTGAGTTCAAATAATGCTTTTTGATATTGCTTGTCAACATTAATAAAAAAAATACCTTTTTCATTTTCATCCGGTCTGAATGGAGCAATTTCCTTATATGGAGTGTGTATTGTGCCGATTGAATTGAACTCTATTTTCATGAAGTAATTACTTGTAAATTTTGTAATCAATTAGTTAAACCCAAAACCCAAAACCCAAAACCTGAAACTTGAAACTTGAAACTTGAAACTCAAAACTATCCATTAATTTTTTTCAACCATTCATACCATTCATTCATTCCTTTGCCGGTTTTGGCTGACATTTCAAAAAATTCGAGATGATGGTTTACCTGAATTGCATACTCTTTGATTTTTTCAATATTGACATCAAGATATGGCGCAAGGTCGATTTTATTAATAATACAAATATCTGAACTGCGGAACATATCAGGATATTTTATCGGTTTGTCTTCGCCTTCGGTAATGCTGATAATTACAATTCTCTTTGATTCACCAAGTTCAAACATTGAAGGACAAACAAGATTGCCGACATTCTCAATAATTAAAACTGAATCATTTTCGGGTTCCAGCTCTTTCACTGCTTTATTTATCATATCGGCATCGAGATGACAACCGCTACCTGTATTTATTTGTACTACAGGTGCTCCCGCACTTTCAATACGATTAGCATCGTTCATAGTTTGTTGATCGCCTTCAATGATGCTGAATTTAATATCATTAGATAAATCTTTAATTGTTCTTTCCAGAATGCTTGTTTTTCCTGAGCCGGGAGAACTTACCATGTTTAATGCGATAATATTTTTTGCTTCAAAATAGCCTTTGTTTCTTTCGGCAAGTAAATTGTTTTTTTGTAAAATATCAACTTCCAATTGTATCTCGGTTTTGTGTGAATGATCATGGTGATGATCATGATGATCGTGTGCATGTTCACTTGTTTCCGAAAGATGATCATAGGAATGAGAATGATTGTGAGAATGTTCATTTCCGTCATGAGTATGACTGTGATTATGATGGTGATGAAGTGATTCATTCACCTTGCCGGGTTTACTAATTCTAATCGAATTGTCTTCGCCGCATCCGCATGTTCCGCACATAATTTTAGTTTTTTAATTTATTTATTAATAACTAAAGATTTAATCTTTAATTCTTTTCCGTTTATTAATTCAGTTTCAAAATTGTTACATTCAGGGCATGGTGTATAATAATCTTCAACAGGAAACTCCTTTGAGCATTTTAAGCATTTTGCTATTGCCGGAACTTTTTTGATCTTTATTATTGCATTTTGTAAAACAGAATCATTTACTGCTTCATCCATCGCAAATTCAAGTGCCTCAACTACAATTCCCGACAAAGTTCCAACCTCAAGGTTGATTTCCTGAACAGAAGAAACATTTGCTTTTTTAGCCTCTTTTTCAGAAAGTTCTACAATACTAATTGCGATAGATAGCTCATGCATTTGCTTGTAATTCTAGAAAACAAAAGTATAAAATAATATTCGTCTAAAGTGTTTCTTTTTCTTAATTTGTATGAAGAATGTATTGATAAATTAACTTTATTATTTAGAATCAATATTTGTTAGATAATAAAAAATATAAATCATAAAATAAACAATAATATTGCATATATTTACATTCAAAATAATTTAAAAGCAAGGAGGTAAAATGAGTAAATTAATTGCATTAAATGTTAAATGTCCCCATTGTGATGCTTCACTAATGGATCGTAACAACAGAGTTAATGACATGCCAAGTATTAAACTTAATCTTAAAAGTAATGGTAAAGAAGGTGTTATCAGATTATGTTCGGTATATGGATGTACTGAACATAAAGGTGATATGGTTTTTAATGAAAATGATTTAGTTGATTTTTATTGCCCTCATTGCAATGAAATACTAAATAGTAATATTACATGTAAGGATTGTGGTGGAGATATGGTAAAATTTAACTGTGAAATTGGTGGTGTCGTAAGTATTTGTTCAAGAAGTGGTTGTGATAATCGTTATGCCATGTTTGAAGATATTGAAGATGCTATGCGTAGGTTTCATAGGGAGTATGGCGTTTAACTGAAAATAAAATTTGGTTTTACTACGAATTTAATCATTTATACATTTCTGTAGTATCAGATTAGAAGTTAAATTATTTGGTATTAGAACAACATATCAGCATATTCTGGGTAATTGTTCGCCCGACAACATATCTATAATTCTTTTACCTCCAATTTCTGTTGTGATCCATCCTTTGCCGGAATGATTCTCTGTTATTTCACCAATTATGGAACTGTTTTTTCCGAATTCATCTTTTTGCAATGTTTTAATTATTTTGTCTGCATCTTCGCTTCCGGCTACTATCACTACTTTTCCTTCGTTAGCTACATACATTGGATCAAATCCGAGCATTTCGCAAATACCTTTTACATTTTCGTTTACATTAACTGAAGATTCGTCAATGTTAATTCCGTAATTTTTCTTGTCAACAAGTTCACTCAAAACAGTTGCAACTCCACCACGGGTGGCATCTCTCATAAATTTAACTTTATCAGAAACATCAAGAACTTTTTTTATCATTTTATTAAGACAAGCACAATCCGATTGAATATCTGATGTAATTTTTAATTCGTTTCTGGCACTCAATATTGCCATTCCATGATCGGCAATTGTGCCGTTAATAATAATTTTATCCCCAGATTTAATATTTTTCCCAGAACTGATATTTTTGTGTTTTTCCTCAAGTTGCCCGATACCGGTTGTATTTATAAAAACTTTATCACATTTTCCTTTATCAACAACTTTTGTATCTCCGGTAACAATTTTTACTCCTGCTTTTTTTGCTTCGGAAGCCATTGTTTTAACAATTTCTTCAAGATCATCAATAGGAAATCCTTCTTCAATAATAAATGAAGAACTTAAATATAATGGTGTGGCTCCTGCAACAGAAAGATCATTTACTGTTCCTGCAATTGCGAGTTTTCCAATATTGCCGCCGGGAAAAAAGATAGGATCAACAACATACGAATCGGTTGTAAATGCAATGTTTTCTCCTTTGATTTTTAATAAAGCCGAGTCGGTTTGTGAATTTAAAGTCGGGTTATCAAAATATCTGACAAATAAATTATTTATTAAATCGTGAGATAATTTCCCGCCGCTGCCATGTCCTAATAAAATGTTCTTTTTCATTTATTGATTGTTATTTATTTATCTCACCAACTGAGATTGAAACTTTTGTTTTATTTCTTTAATTTTTTAATCCTGCTTGACTTTTAATTATGGCGAATTCGCCATAATTAAAATCGGGATTGTGTATGCGTTCCCATATTCCTAAATATTCAATAGTGTTTCTATTTCTCAACCAGTCTGAGATAAAAAAATCACCATCTTTTGCTTTAAGCATATCTGTAATTGAAATATAATCGTTTTTATCTATAGATATTTTTTTTCCAAGTACAGTTATTTGGTTATTATTTTTACTCATTTCAATGATTTTTTTTACTGTTTTACTTCTTAATAATATGTTTAAAGCGTAAAGTTAT
>JAIORY010000014.1 GCA_021107915.1 Bacteroidales bacterium
CCTTGTCCGGGTGCTCCCCAATTTACAGATATTTCATTTGTGTTGATGCCGGTAATAATTTCACCACCGCTAATTTCCCAATTATAAAAGTTACCCGAAATATTTGGAGTGTTATAAATTATATCCTGATAATACTGACAAGTAAATGTATCTCCGGAAATTTCAGGTGTTGGACTTGCATGAATTTCTATTTGCAGTTCACCGGAAACCGGGCCGGTACCACATATATTTTCTCCTTGAACCGAAAGAAATACCGTACCACTATAAGTTATTACCCATTCGATACTTAGCTGTGTTCCATTTGGCGAAAGGATTCCTGCATCATCAGGAAACAAAATCCAAATAAGTGTATCTGCATTGACTGCTCCCGCTGTTGAATATTCAGTTGTTGTATTATTGCAAACAGATTCAGGTCCTTCGGGAGTTGCTGCCTGTTCAGGTATATAAATCTCATGAACCCAAATCGTTCCGGACATATTGGAATTACAAAATGCAGTATTTCCGGCGGCTGTGTACATGCCTTCATCTGTTTGGTATCCGAAACTTATTGGAGAACCTGTGCCGGCAACGATATTTCCGGTTGTATTTCCATCAACAAACAATTCATAATCAACTCCGGTTTCTGATCCGTCAAGAATAAGTTCAGCACCCGGCTCTCCTTCACAATAAGCTCCCTCACCTGTTAGTTGGAAAATCTGAGGAGTCATGTTTACCATGCAATTTAAATCCGGTGACCATGCTCCGTCATAACATTCATTTTGTCCTCTTACTTTTACAGAATAACTGCCTGTCCATGTTGTTGATGGCTCAAATAAACCGATTGTATCTGTCCCGGAAATTAAGCCGGCATCCGAAGGATTAACCTCCCATTGATAGGTTTCGGCATATTGCACAGTATTTGTTGTGTATTCTACTGAAATTCCCTGACATACTTCCGTTGGTCCTACAGGAATATTTGCTTGAACCGGCACATCATAAACAAAAATATAATCAGTTCGTAATGTAGTATCAATTAAAGTACCATCGGAAATTATCAATTCAACATCAAAAGTACCGGAAGTATTATAAGTTATACTTGGATTTTGACTTGTTGATGTGGCAGGAGTTCCTCCTTCAAAACTCCAGTTCCAACTTATAACATTTCCAAAAGAATTATCGGTAAATTGAACTGTTTCATTTTTACAAATACTATCATCACTTACCGTGAAATCGGCATTAAAAAGCGGAGGAATACTTCCAAGGCTTCCGTCAAGTTGAATGTTTTGTCCGTAAATATCTTTTGATGTATTTCTACCATCATCCCATACTGCAATCAACTGTCCAAAAATATAATCATTAACTTCTGCATGACCTTTCTCAGATTGTACACTACTCATTGTAATCTTTTCAGGCGACCAGATATATGATCCGGCGGTATCAATTCTCATAGCTATAACACTGGTATTCATCGCATCAAAGTATTCTTCATAAATAACAATCATATCATTTTCAGTTCCTCTTGAATTCATTGGATACACATTTGTTGAGGAAATCTCGATAAAAACTTTACCATTATTACCCCACTGTATAGTACCTGTCGAAGACATCTTTTGTCCATAAATCCCTCTGTCATTTTGACCTCCATCCATTTCATTCCAATAAACAAATATATCATTTGAGCCTTGAGGCAATGCCAGTTGAGCATAATAATGATTTCTGTTACCCATAATTGATGCTTCTACACCATTTGATGGAAATAAAACCTGTCCACCCGAATTAATATGATTAACAAAAATGCTTGCCAGCATATTATTGTCACGGTCATCGTGCCAAGCGATATAAAATCCATCACTCCCATCATTGATAAATGGAAATATTTGAGTCCATGCTGAAATGCCGCCTGCATCTGATATTACAGTCGCTTGTGACCAAACATCAGCACCGTTTGCATCAAATTTCTGAGCATAAACATTTCGGTCTAAACTTGGGAATGTTCCGATATCTTCAAAGTATTTTATGATAACGTCATCATTACCAACCGGAAGTAATTGTGGCCACGAAAAAGCATTAGTTCCTGAAAGTGTAATACCATCATTCCCCCAAAGAAGAGTTCCGTCCGATGATATTTTTTGTCTTATAACTACATCATCTGCTGCCCATGCAACTATTGTATTACCAGTGGCTGTTACACATACTTTTGGTGATGCATCAAAAGCTGTAGAATTGGATAATTGAATTCCGTCAGCTCCCCATAAAAACGCTCCATCAGGTGAAATTTTATAAACAAATATATTATTACTTCCTGTCCTGATATCCTGAAAAGTAAGAATAGCACAATCATTTCCGTCAATTGTCATATCCCAATCTGTAAGCCATGTCATTGCTGTGTGATTGCTAATAAGAAGACCTTCATCAGCCCAAAGTTTATTTCCATAAACATCAAGTTTTTGTAATCTCACATTATAATTTCCGCTTTCGCTTGAAAACCATGAAATATAACTAATACCCGGATAAGAAGTAGATGAAGCAATTTTTGGTATTGCTTGTTCACCGGTTGCTATTACAATTGATGTGTTTAAAGATGGATCGCTTGACCATTGTGCTCTGGAGTTTAAGTTGAAGACACATAATAAAAATACAATTAATAAAAGTTTAGCTGTTTTCATATTTATTGATTTTGATTTTTTTAATCCCTAATATCCAAAAGTATAGATTTTTTAGAAATCAATAGTTATTTCTTTATTAAATATCATCAAACTAATAATAAAACCTTAAATTTGCATTCAAATTTTCAAATCTGAATTTCAATAAATTATGATCACATTAGAAGAACTGAAAGATATTGAGAAAAGGCTTGATGCCTTGAGGAGGTTTCTTTGACATTGACAAGAGAAGAGAAGAAATTGCAGAACAAGAGAAAATAACACAATCACCTGATTTTTGGAATGATTCAAAAAAAGCCGAACAGATACTGAAATCAATAAAAGGAGAAAAACGTTGGGTAAATTCTTATGATGCTGCCGGAAGTAGTTTTGATGATTTGAATGTAATTTTTGATTTTTATCATGAAAAAGAAGCTACTGAAAAAGAGCTTGATGATCAGTTCGGAAAAACCATTAAACTTATTGAAGACCTTGAATTCCTGAATATGCTTGGTGAAGAAGAAGATAAATTTGGAGCCATACTACAAATTAATCCAGGGGCAGGAGGTACCGAAAGTCAGGACTGGGCAGAGATGCTTATGAGAATGTATATCCGCTGGGGTGAAAGAAATAAATATTCTGTTAAAGAAATTGATCTTCAGGAAGGTGATGTGGCAGGAATAAAATCTGTTTCTCTGGAATTTGAGGGTAACTTTGCTTTTGGAAATTTGAAAAGCGAAAACGGTGTTCATCGTTTGGTTCGCCTTTCGCCTTTCGATTCGGCAAACAAACGTCATACTTCTTTTGCATCAGTTTATGCATATCCAATTATTGATGACAACATTACAATTGAGATAAATCCGGCTGATATTAGCTGGGATACTTTCCGGTCGAGTGGTCCGGGTGGACAAGGAGTTAATAAACTTGAAACTGCTGTAAGGTTAAAACATGCTCCTACCGGAATTACTGTTGAATGTCAGGAAACAAGATCGCAAAAACAAAATCGTGAAAAAGCGATAAGAATGTTGAAATCTCAATTGTATGAGATCGAACTTAGAAAACAAAAAGAAGCTCAGGCAGAAATTGAAGGAAGTAAAAAGAAAATTGAATGGGGGTCACAGATCAGGTCTT
This sequence comes from Bacteroidales bacterium, assembly GCA_021107915.1. GTDB lineage: Bacteria > Bacteroidota > Bacteroidia > Bacteroidales > JAIORY01 > JAIORY01. The sequence goes on from JAIORY010000014.1 coordinate 3,753, forward strand.
ATGTGATGCATCCGTACAAAATGGTAAAAGACCTGCGAACAGGTGTCGAAACATCAAATGTACAGGCAGTTATGGATGG
>JAIORY010000337.1 GCA_021107915.1 Bacteroidales bacterium
TTTTTCTTTTTTTTTGACTTTTCAGAGTGAACTCATTACTCCAATATTCCATTATTTCCCATATTTCCCATATTCCCCCTATTTCCTTTATTTCTAATACTCCAATACTCCATTATTCCACCATTCCAACATTCCTTACTTTACAACATTATCCGCCATAAGATACCCATGAGCCGTTGCATAAATAATCGAACGTGTGTATCCCGAGCAATCGCCAATGAATTTCAAATTATGGATTTTGTCATTATTCACCGTATTTGAATAAAACTTGATTTCGGGTGCATAAACCAAGTTATCGGCATTGGCAACTCCGGGAATGACTTTATCAATATTCTCAACAAAATCAATAATACTTTCGATTATCCGGCGTGGAAAAGCCAGGTTAATATCTCCAAGAATAAAATTATTTTCGGGCAAAGTACTTTGAACACGATAAAGATTTTTTGTCCTTTTTGAATTTTTAAAATGGCTGTATGTCTGGAGTATAACTTTTTCTCCGGCAAGGATATTTGTAAGTCTTGCAATATGCGAACCGTATCCCACAGGATCGTTAAAAGGCTGAGTAAGTTGAACAGTAGTGAGAACTGCAAAATTGGTATTCATGCTTTTTTCTTTCAATTTGGCATGACCGTTTACAGTTACAAAATCACCATAATTTTCGGTAACAACATATCCCGAAGGATTATTACAAAATGTACGAACCATGTATCCGGTCTTGCTTTTGTACCTAACCTTAAATTCATACATTTCTTTATTAATATCATCAACAATATGGTTAGGTAATTCAAATCTAACTCCAAGATCAACTTTTGTATTATCAAGAATAAGCTCGGGGAAATCTTTAGTGATGGACTTCACAAATTTATGACCACTTCTGCCAACAGCCACAATCACGCTATCAAAAACATCTTTATTATTTATTCTAATATCTCCGTTAAGGAAATCTATTTTGGTTATCTCTTCATTAAAGTGAAAGTGAATATTTTTTCTTTTCTGGAAATCATTAAAAACATTGTATAAAACCTCTTTAAGTTGCTCTGTTCCGAGATGATAAAAATCAGAAATTACCGGTTGAAATCCATGCTCATAAAACTTTTTATAATAAGCAGAATCGCGAAAAGAATGTCCTGTTTCAACGGTTTTGCTGCCGGTTTTATCAATCCAGTAATCAACAAGTTTTTTCTGTAGTTCAATATCTATTTCAATATCTCCACCCATTTCTTTTGAAACAAACAGCTTTCCATCAGCTCTTATCCCCGAAATACTGGAGGAATAAATATCTTTACTTTTTTCAAAAACATGAATTTCATTGGAAGTATTTTTTATTCTTTCGATAAAACCAATAGCTGCGGCACCAAAACCAATAATTGCAATTTTCATTTTTATTGACAAATTTTTTCTTTCAGGTCAAAATTATGAAAATATATTGATTATAGAAGTTTTTTTTAATTAAATCACAGTATCTAATCAGTACTTAAAGTGAACTAAAGTTAGGAGTGCCTAAAGTTATTTTAAATACAGGTACTACCACGATTTTAGTGAAATATTGACAAATGCGAAAATGATTAAATGCGAAAATCATCCAATCATAAGTCCCTTCCGAAAAGGCAAAAAATAAAAAATGCCACAAAAACACGAAAACACAAAAATCCACAAAACAAAGATTATCAATAAATTATTTTTAGTGAAATTTAGTGCCTTTGTGTTTTAGTGGCTAAAAAATACTTTTCGTAATGGATCCATTCTAATCATCCAATCATAACCGATAACTTATCCCTGTTTTAAAATCAAAATATTGCATACGAATATTATTAGACATATTCTTGTTTATTGAATTGAGCTGATACTTATAGGTGGGACTTATGTTAATTGAGACTTTTTTTGAAACAGGATATTCAACAACAAATCCAATGATACTTTTATAGATTAGAGTATTTACGTCTTCAGTTTTTCCAATCGGGGAATTATTATTTTCGAGATAGACATTATTCCCGATTAAAAAACTTGTATTAAAACCTCCTAATAAATACATCCCTAACTTTTTATCAAGAAATTGATATTTTAAAACAAATGGTATTTCAAGAAATTCAAGACTTTGTATCAAAAAAGAATCAAATTGAGTAGCAAGAACATCAAATCCATAATTTATTTCATTAATTATAGTTTCATTCTCAAATGCCGGATTCTGGTTATCGAATGTAATATTTCCAATACTTGTATTTGAAGATGAATTATTGGTTCCTTCATAATTATTTTCTAAAACCACAAAATCCTGAATTTCCTGTCCTTGTTTTAAATAATACATACCCGATTGTAAGCTCCATTTATCAGAAATTTGATAATCAACATTTAAGCCGCCTGTATATGCTATTAACGGAGTTTCGGAATCTGAATCACAATTTAAAAAAGCAACATTACTTTCGCTAAAATCTTTACGCATATTTTGAGAAAAACTAATATATGATGGCGAAAAATCACCTCCGAGTGTCAATTTGCTTTTTCCGCTTTTCTTATCAGAAACAAAATTATCAGCATAAAGTTCGTCTGAATAATTTAATATGTTTTGCCCGGATTTATTAAGTTCAGTGTCTTGATTATAATTTGTATTTTTCTGCAATAAAGCCATATCAAATTCAAATCTAAAATTCAATTCAGTAAAATAAACTGGAGATATTTTTTGAAGCTTACTTTCAATAATTTTCTTTTCCTTATCAATAATTACAGCAAGAGTTTTTGGAGGGTCAATTATTATTTTTGTTTCCTTAATTAATTCATATCCTTTTTCAGATGATTTTTGCTTGTCTTCTACTATTACATTCTGATTCTTTTCTTTTTCAGAAATTTCGTTTTTGGGTTCTGTTGTAATCTTTTGTGATTCTTTATTTATTTCCTGTTTTTCAATAATTTTCTGCTCGGCTATTTCATTTTTATAAGTTTTATTTTCAGAGATAAGATAAATAATACCAGCCGTCATAACAATTAAAACAAAGGCAGCAACAGCAGCAATTTTCCGGTAATAAATGATCTTACGGGTTTTGTCTGCAAAATTAAGACCCTTCTCCAGTTTATCCCAGACATTGGCAGGTGGATTTGCTTCAGCTTTCTGAAGAATATCCCTGTATAAATGATCAGTATTTTGCTCTTTGTTTTTCATCTCATTTTCTTTTCAGAAAGTGTAAAACGGTTTCTTACTTTTTTTTGTAATATTTTTCTGGCTCTTGCCAAATTCGATTTTGATGTTCCTTCCGCAATTTCCAACTTCTTACTTATTTCTTCATGCGAGTAACCTTCTACAGCATAAAGATTAAAAACCATACGGTATGCCGGCGAAAGTTCCTGTATCATTTTTATTAGTTCTTCCGAAGAAAGTTTGCTGATTATATCTGCATCTTCAGTCATATAATCGTACTCAATTTGATCGTTAACTGCGGTAAGAAATGTCTGACTTCTGAACTTTTCAAGTGCAGTATTCACAAATATTTTCCTTACCCATCCTTCAAAAGAACCTCTTCCTTTATATTGTTTTATGTTTTCAAAAATTTTCAAAAAACCGTTATGTAAAATATCCTCAGCTTCGTCTTTATTTTTTGAATAGTACAAGCAAACAGCAAACATCTTCTTCGAGAAAATGTTAAACAACATCTCCTGCGATTTTCTTTTGCCTTTTACACAACCTTGTATGACCTCTTCTAAGTTGTTTATGCTCACTTGCTTGTTTTTATCAATTCTTTAACAAAGATAATATAGCTCTGTTATTATCTTTACATCTTTTTATATAAACTTCATTTGAGCATAAATCTTATTGGTTTCA
>JAIORY010000274.1 GCA_021107915.1 Bacteroidales bacterium
TTTAAAGCCCAATACGCTAATTTGGATAGTCTCCAAACCATTGAAAACAAATTGCTAAAGAATAAAAATGTAAAAGAAGTCTTGTATCAAAAATCCCTTGTTAATTTGATAAATAAAAATCTTCGCAAAATCAGCCTGATACTTTTGGGATTTAGTATATTGCTTTTGATTATCGCTATTGCCCTGATAAATAATACGATTAGATTATCTGTTTATTCAAAACGTTTTTTGATTAGAACTATGCAATTAGTGGGAGCAACACAAGGATTTATTAGAAAACCGTTTATTTTTAAAAGTATTATGCAGGGAATTTACAGTGCATTTATTTCTATAGTTTTCTTGGCGGGAATAATATATTTTTCACAAAAAGAAATACCCGAACTTATCAATCTTCAGGATATTAATATTTTTCTTATTCTTTTTGGCACCGTAATTTTGCTGGGAATTTTTATCTCCGGTTTATCTACATTTTTTGCAGTAAAAAAATACCTGAAAATGAATACCGACAGGCTTTATTTTTAAGTTGAATAATCTTATTAGAGTTATCTACAGAATCCTAAGCCGGATAATCTGTGAATCTGTGGCAAATTATTAACAATTAAAATTAAAGCAATCATTAAAAAAATTCTAAAATTTTCCAAAAATTTTTAGGTACAGAATTTGCTTTAAAAATAATTTAATATTTTTATGAATTATTATAAAATTTGATACACATGAAATCAAAAGTCATTCTTTTAATCGCCCTATTTGGAATAAGCACAATTATTAGTAGTTTTTCTTTAATGGACTCTGATTCTCCAGGCTCCCTTCCTGTTGTAGTTGATAATTACGAAAAAGCCTGGAAGAAAGTTGATTCTTTTGTTGAAAAGAGGCTCCCGAAATCTGCCTTGAAAATTGTAGAAGAAATTTATAAAAAGGCAAAAAAGGAAAATAATTCACCACAGTTTATAAAAGCTGTTTTGTACAGAATGAGCTTACAAAGCGATTTTCAGGAAGATATTCTTGTTAAAACAATAATTGATATTAAAGATGAAATTGAAAAATCGGGTGAACCGGAAAAACAGATTTTCCATTCGATGCTTGCCGAAGTTTATTGGAATTATTTTAGTTCAAATCGTTATATGTTTTTCAATCGTTCCGAAACAGTAAATTTTAAAAATGACGATATTAAAACTTGGGATTTAAAAAAAATAATGAATGAGATTATTTCAAATTATTTGCTTTCAATCGAAAACCCTGAAATATTAAAAACAACAGATCTCAAAAAATTTGATTTGATTCTTGAAAAAGAAAAAGGGTCAAAAAAATATCGTCCCACTATTTATGATTTTCTTGCTCATCGTGCGGTTGACTTTTTTATGAATGATGAAAATTCCCTCACTCAACCCATCTATAAATTTGAAATTGATGATCCGGCATTTTTTGGCAATAATGAGGAATTTGTAAAATTGAATATTTCAACAAAAGATTCTCTTTCCTTAAAATATTATGCAATTGATATTTTACAGAAACTCAGCTTATTTCATTTGGATGATGAAGACCCAACTGCCCTTATTGATGTTACTCTCAAGCGATTAAAATTTGTTTATCAAAATGCTTACGGTATAGATTTAAAAAATGATCTGTATCGCAATGCACTTAAAAATCTGCAAAAACAATTTTTTACATTTCCGGCTTCGGCTGATGTGTCTTACGAATTGGCGACAGATTATTTTAATAGTTCATCAAAATACAATCCTCCTGAAATAAATGATTATAAATGGGATAAAAAAGAAGCTTACGAAATTTGTAAAAAAACAATTGAAAAATTTTCAAATTCAAAAGGGGCAAAAAATTGTAAATTATTACTTGATAAAATCCAAAATATATCTTTTGATTTAATTACCGAAAAAGTAAATATTCCCGAGAAACCTATTCTCGGATCATTTTCTTATAAAAATATTTCAAAAGCATATTTTAGAATTATCAAACTTAATTTTGAAAATAATCGCCGGATAGATCAAGATTTAACAAGAGAAGACCTGATAAAATATTACTCAGGCTTGAATCCCGAAAAGGAGTTTAGCATTGATTTTATTAATGATGGAGATTTTCAGAAACATAATACGCAAATAAAAATTCCGGAACTGCCGTTGGGATTTTATGTTATTTTGGCTTCTTCCGATGAGAAGTTTTCTATAAATAACTCATCATTTTCTTTAAGCTCATTTTGGGTTTCAAATATTAGTTTTATTGATCAGAAAACTATAAATGGCGAAACCGAAATTTTTGTTATGAACAGACAAAGCGGTGAACCGCTTAAAAATGCTGTTGTTCTGGCATATTTAAAAGATTATAATTTTTCAAAAAGAATTTATGAATATACAAAAGCCATGCATTATGTTACTGATAAAAACGGATATGTTAAAATTCCATCCAAATCAACAAATGCTCACGAAAGGCTTTTCCTGAAATTTACATATAAAAATGATACTCTGATCCCTCAGAATTCTTTTTATCAGAACAAGAGATTTATTGATAAAAGAACGACTCAAAAAACATTCTTTTTCACCGACAGAGCAATTTATCGTCCGGGACAAACTGTTTATTTCAAAGGTATAATTCTTGAAAAAACAGAAGATAATTATAAAATATGCCCGGACACAAAAACAACGGTTGAGTTTTTTGATGTAAATAGTCAGAAGATATCTTCGCTCGAATTGGTTTCAAATGAATATGGTTCGGTCAACGGAAGTTTTGTTGCTCCCACAGGGGTTTTGCTGGGTAGTATGAGAATTAAGAATGAATCCGGTTCTACTCATATTTATGTGGAAGAATATAAACGCCCGAAATTTGAAGTAACATTTTTGCCTGTAAAAGGCTCTTATAAATTGAATGAAAAAGTATCGGTTACCGGAGTCGCAAAAGCTTATGCAGGAAATGTAATTGATAATGCAAAAGTAAAATATAGAGTTGTACGAGAAGTTAGATTTCCGTATTATTTTTGGTATAGAAGTTATTACCCGTCTGGAAAAACAGAGATTAAAAACGGATTTTTAGAAACGGATGAAAATGGTGAATTTACTGTTGAGTTTGAAGCCGGTCCCGATAAAAGCATTGATAAAAAAAGCAATCCCGTTTTTGATTTTATGGTTTATGCTGATGTTACAGATATCACCGGCGAAACTCATTCGTCAGAAAAACGAATTTCTGTTAGCTATAAATCTTTGATCATCAATATTGATATTTCAAAAGAAATTGATAAAAATGAAGAACAGAAATTTAAAATTTCAGCTAAAAATCTGAATGGAGAACCGGAACCGGCTACAGGAAAACTATCGATTTATAAATTAAAACAACCAGTCAAAGTTTTTAAAGAAAGAAACTGGAATCGTCCGGATTTATTTATCATTAATAAAGAGGAATTTTATAAAAAATTCCCTCATGATATTTATAATGATGAAAATAATATCAGAAATTGGGAAAAAGAAAAATTAGCTTTTCAGTTGGATTTTGATACCGAAAAAGATTCCGTTTTATCAATTTCTGATCTTAAAAATTGGGATTTGGGTTCATACATTCTTGAGATAAAATCAAAGGATAAATTTGGTGAAGAAATTGACAAAAAGCAATATTTCTCGGTTTTTTCTGCTGATGCAAAAACTATTCCCGACAATTCTGTAAATTGGATAAAGGTTTTGAAAAATAGAGTTTTAACCGGAAATAATGCCTCTGTGCTTTTTGGTACTGCTGATAAAAAAATCAATGTTTTGTATGAAATTATTTATCGTGATACAGTAAAATT
>JAIORY010000108.1 GCA_021107915.1 Bacteroidales bacterium
TCACCGACCGGAGTAACATTATTACTGATAATTTTCCCATCTTCAAATTTTCCCATTATAGTAGAATCTTTGGGACTGCTTCCGTCAATACGAATAAAAATCTCATTGGTTTCGGCAGAAAAGCTCCATGTTCCTGAAAATGAACCATCAGGGGTTATTACATCCATTGTATGATCTTTAAAATATTCAAAACTGATTGACTTCTGAATTTCAACTCCTTTACTGATCTGCTCATTCGAAATTTTAGTTGAATCCACGTTTGCTTCAACTGTTTCGGCTTTCCATAATCCCGGAATGCTTTTTTCGGGAGAACCGGAGCATGAAATTATTAATACTGAAATAGTAAAAAGTGCTGTTATTAACAAAATAAGATGCTTTTTCATTTGAGTTTTTGTTTTATTCAGCTTACAAAAGTAGTTATTCAAAAAAATTATCAAAAAATAATTTGTTAAATAAATATAAATGTTTTACTTTTGACCACATGGTTAAACCATTTGATTAAACCAATTGATAAAAATGTCTTCAAAAAATATAAATACTGAACTAAAAATTTTAAAAGCTGCAAAAAAAGTTTTTATTATTAAAGGCTTTGAGGGTAGTCGTATGCAGGAAATAGCCGATACCGCCGGAATAAATAAATCACTTCTTCATTATTATTTTAGGACAAAAGATAATTTGTTTGATGCTGTTTTTAAGGATGTGTTTTTTAGCATGATACCCCGGATTGCAAAAATGTTTGAGTCGGATATGTCCATCTTCAATAAAATTGAAATTTTCGTAAATGATTATATTGATATGATTGTGCAAAATCCGTATTTACCAAATTTCATTTTTCATGAAACAAACAGAAACCCAAATAGAGTAATTTTTTTACTGAGAGATGCATGGATAAATCCTTTGCTGATTATTGATATTTTTGATGAAGAAATAAAAAAGGGGAACATAAAACCAATTGATCCGAAACAACTTATACTAAATATAATAAGCATGTGTGTTTTTCCTTTTGTTGCAAAACCCGTAATGCAGAGTTTGTTTTTTAATAATAATGAAGATGAGTATAAAATTTTTATTGAGGAAAGAAAAAAAGAAGTAACAGATTTTATAATTAATGCAATTTCAATAAAATGAAGCGAATAATTATCTTAATTTCAGTATTATTAATTTATGTTTTATCCTTTGGGCAAGACATAAAAACAGTAAATTTAGAAGATTGTTACAAAAATGTAGTGGAAAATCATCCCATTTATAAGCAATTAAATTTGTATTCTTCAACTTATCAATTAGAGCAAAAAAATCTTCAAACTAATTATTTACCTTCATTATCGTTAAACGGACAAGCAACCTACCAATCTGATGTAACCAAAATTCCTTTTCAACTTCCAAATATGAATATTGAGGAAATGAGTAAAGATCAATACAAACTTACTTTTGATGTTACTCAGTCTATTTATGATGGTGGTCTTACTCAAAAACAAAAAAATATTAATGAAATTGATTTTGAAATAAATAAACAGGCAGTTGAAATTGAACTTTATAAATTAAAAGAAAGAGTAAATCAGATATATTTCAATATTATTTATCTCAAAGAAAATAAAAAAATTCTTAATATTTCTAAGAAAAATATTGAATCAAAACTTAAAATAGCTAAAACTGCTGTTGTGCATGGAACATTACTTCAGTCGGATGTTGATGAATTAACAGTTGGAATGATAGGTCTTGAACAAAAGATTACTGAGGTTGAAATTGGAATACAGGCAAGCATTAAAATTTTAATCGAACTTACTTCTTTAGAGATCGATGAAAACACAAATTTTGATTTTCCTGACATAGAAATAGGTGGTCTTGAGTTTCAAAACCTTAGACCGGAGTATCAATTATTAAATCTTCAGCAAACCAAAATCAGTACTTTGAAAGAAGTTGTTTCTTCCAAAAAATTGCCTCGTCTTGCCGGATTTGGGAAAGCCGGTTATGGAAGACCGGGTTTTGATATGCTTTCAAATGAATTTGATTTTTTCTATTTTGTTGGTGCACAAATTAGTTGGAGCCCGTTTAATTGGAATAAAAGTAAAAGAGAAAAAGAAATTTTAAATATCAGGAATAATATAATTAAAACACAAAAAGAAGCCTTTGATAAAAATCTGAAAATTGATCTTGAATCAAAATTATTTGAGATGAAAAAATATGAAGAGCTGATTATTAAAGATATTGAAATTATTGAATTGAGAAAGAAAATTTTAAAAACTGCTTCATCAAAATTTGATAATGGAGTTATTACTTCATCAGATTATATTGAAGAAGTAAATGCCGAAACACAAGCACAGCTTAATTTACAAACTCACAAAATTCAACTAATAATTGCTAAAATAAATTATTTAACAAGTATTGGAAAATTGTAAAAAATATGATCATGAAAATTTATCACATTTTATTACTCCTGACTGTTTTTTTATTTGCCTGTAATAGCAAGAATGACAGGTCGGATGCATACGGAAATTTTGAAGCAACGGAAATTACAGTTTCGTCTGAAGCCAATGGAAAAATTTTGGAATTTAATATTAATGAAGGTCAAAAGATAGATAAAGGTTTTTATGTAGGAGTGATTGATACAATCGATCTTGTTTTAAAAAAGGAACAATTAATAAATATGCAAAAAGCTGTTGCATCAAAAACTCTGGATCTTTCAGCACAAATTGATGTTTTTCTTCAGCAGAAAAAGAACACTCTTATTAATAAAAACAGACTTGAAAAACTTTTTAATGATGGGGCAGCTACACAAAAACAACTTGATGATGTCAAGGGTGCAATAGACCTTATCGACAAAAAGATCAAATCGGTAAAAGTTAAAACAAAAAGTATTAATGATGAAATAGCTGCTCTTGATAAGCAAATTGCCCAGATTGAACAAGCAATAAAAAAATGCTATATAAAAAATCCGGTAAGCGGAACTGTTTTAACGAAATATGTAAACACCGGCGAAATTGCCATGTTTGGAAAACCACTTTACAAAATTGCTGATCTAAATGAGGTGAAATTGAAAGTTTATATTAGCGGAGATCAGCTACCGAAAATTAAATTGGGACAAGAAGTTGAAGTTATTATTGATAAAGATAAAAAAAGTAATCGGAAATTGAAAGGAAAAGTAAGCTGGATAGCTTCATCAGCAGAATTTACTCCCAAAACAATTCAAACAAAAAAAGAAAGAGTAAATCAAGTTTATGCAGTAAAAGTTATTGTAAAAAACGATGGTTCTCTAAAAATTGGTATGCCTGGTGAAGTTAGTTTCAAATAATTTTTATAATATAGCGGACTTAATTAATTATTAACCAAATTAAAACAAAGAAAATGAAAAAACTAAGTTTATTAATTATGATCATGGCATTAGGAATTTTTGCCGGAAACACAGTAACAGCACAAGATGTTAAAGCTGGAGATGTCTTAGGAATTTGGCTAAATGAGGATAAAGATGCACAAATAAAAATTTATCTGGAAAACGATAAATTTTTTGGGAAAATTGTTTGGATTAAAGATCCTATTGATGAGGAAACCGGTAAACCAAAAACAGACAAAGAAAATCCTGATGAGAGTTTACGTGATGTACCTACTTTGGGATTAATAATTCTAAAGAATTTTGAGTTTGATGATGATGAATGGAATGATGGAACGATATATGACCCCAAAAGCGGAAAAACTTATAGTTGTTATATGATTTTTCCTGACGGACAAGAAAGATTGAAAATCAGAGGTTATATTGGGATTTC
>JAIORY010000351.1 GCA_021107915.1 Bacteroidales bacterium
CTCCATCCTCCAACATCTACTTCAATCGTATTTTGTCCTTTCGGGGTTTTTATTTCTTTTACTTTTCGTCCGTAAATATCGAAAATCTCAATTATGCATGAACTAACTTGAAACTCAAAACATTGAACTTGAAACTTATTTTGAGCGGGATTTGGATAAATTATTAATATTGCCTGATCTTCTGTTTTCTCCGGTTTTACTTCTTCCATTCCAACTATCAAACCACAATTATCCTGAACAATTGTATCTGATGCAATTTGGTATGGACAAAGGCTGTCATAAGTGAAAGATTGAGTGTAGAGAGTATCGCTTTCTAATTGCTGGTTGAGTTTAAAAAGATAGGCATCAAATTGGTTTTCTAAATCATTATATGCATGTGTATAAAATAATAATTTTCCATCAAATGTAGTCCGAACGGTAGCTAAATATTCATTATTTAATAAAAACTGTTCATTTAGCATATTACCCAATGTATCAATTATCACTGCTTTAGGATATGAATTATATTCAGGTCCCCATGCGGCACTGGCAATAAGTGTTGAATCGGAAATAAATTTTGCCTCGCTCATAGCTCCTATTTCATCAGGAATTGCAATATCATAGCATCCTATAATATCACCATTAATATCCATTTTTAATATTGCAGGAGCATCATTACCATTTCTATAGTAGTGACTAATTGCTGAGTAGTAATAGTTATTATCAGGACTTAAAACAGTTTTCCAACCAATACCTCCAACATTCGAAGGATTAAATCCTGCAATTGTTTCCCATTCAAAATTACCATCAGAATCAGTTTTTATATAATATGGACATAGCCAACCCGCTGTATCTCCAGGGTTAGCATAATAGCAAAATCCTGTCATTAAAAATCCGCTGTCAGGAGTTAATATAAGATTAGAACAAATTTCATTATCCATTGCAGCCGTTGAATTATAACATTGCTTCCACTGAAAGTCACCTGATTTATTGAATCTGGTTAAGCATACACGGTCAATAAAACCAGTTTCACCTGTTCTTGTAAGTATTGCAGCACAACCCCCATCTGGAGTAATGCACAAACTGTTAGCATAGTCATGATGACCTGAACTTGGAAAAATCCTGCACCATTCCTTTTCACCACATTCGTTCAACTTTATTATTAAAGGATCACCGTATCCTAAAGGATCTTCTATCATTGTACTTCCACTTAAATACAGTTCCCCTTCATTATTCATTCCCATTCCATATAGAAGTATAGTATTAATACCTTCACCAATAGTTTTCTCCCATAGCACATCCCCATTAACATCAGTTTTAATCAGCCAGTTATATCTTGGATAATTGTGGTAAATACGGCCTGTTAACAAATATCCGTGATCGTATGATTCAATCATCCTGTTTTTTGGAGCACTGATTTCATCATGGTATATTTTTGTCCATCTGTTTTGAGGAGATAGTTTTGTCAAAGCTTGTAATTCTATTTGGTTGCTTTCTGATTCGTATTTTTTTTCATCTTCAAAAATAATTTTGTATAGTTTAATTTCCGCTAAACCTTTTTTAATACTGTCTAAAAGGATTGCTGGCAAAAAATGCGGTATCTTGTATTTAATATTCATTCTATGTAATTTAAGATCAAACAATACTTTATTTTGTTTATATTGTGATTCTTGTGAAATTAATCCGGAATAAATGTATAATAAGATAAGTAATACTAAATACTTCTTCATCTCTTGAATTTATTGATTATTAATAATTATTTTGACACACTTTTTTTGAGCAGATTCCTTCTTCTATTGCAAATTTTATCAGCGCATTAATTCACAATCACCTTCTCACTCCCAACAACACTTTGCCCGGTTCTAACCCTCACAAGATACAATCCTTTTCTCCATCCTTCAACATTTACTTCAATTGTATTTTGTCCTTTTGGGATTTTTATTTCTTTTACTTTTCGTCCGAAAATATCGAAAATCTCAATTATGTTTGAACTAACTTGAAACCTGAAACTTGAAACTTGAAACTTGTTTTGAGCGGGGTTTGGATAAATTACAATATCTTCATTTTGTGGTTTATTTTTTATTTCTACATCACCAACTATTAAACCACAATTATCCTGTACAATTGTATCTGATGCAATTTGGTAGGGACAAAGGCTGTCGTAGTTGAAAAGTTGAGTGTATATAGTATCGCTTTCCAGTTCTGTATTTAGTTTAAAAAGGTAGGCGTCAAAATTATCGTTTTCATCGTGTATGTTTGTAAAAAATAAAAGCTTATTGTCATATGTAACTTCAGTATGTGCCATCCACTCGTTATCGAGTAAAAATGCTGAGTTTAACATATTGCCAAGTGTGTCAATAATAACAGCTTTTGGCACGGAAGTAGAGGCCGGCCCCCATGATGCACTTGCCATCAATGTGGAATCTGAAATAAACTTTGATTCATATAATGCACCATGGTCATTAGGGGGAGCTAAATCATATATTCCAACGACATTACCATGCAAATCAATTTTAACTAATGAACCGGCGGTCAAATCTGGATTATAATAAAAATGATTTATTGAAGAATAATAGTAACTTGAATCTGGGCTTAATACTGTTGACCATGCAATTCCACCAGGTTTAACAATATCCTTATGCACTATTGTTTCCCATTCAAAATTACCAAGTGAATCTGTTTTTATGTAATATGGCTTTATCCATAAGTAATTTGGAGGACTGGGATCTTCATAATAACATGAACCTGTAATAAGAAATCCTTTGTCAGGGCAAATTGTTATATCCTTTGCATCTCCATAATATAAACTTGTGTCACTGCTGTTATAACATTCTTTCCATATAAGTTCACCTTCGCTGGATAGTTTGGCCAGACAAATTCTGTCTTCTATAAGGTTAGGATTCATGTATCTTAATACACACACAACACCTCCGTCAAATGTAACTTCTAATGCGTTGGAAAAATTATTTCCATCTTCAATAAAAACTTTGCACCATTCTTTTTCTCCACAAGAATCTAGTTTCATAATCAAAGGATCGTAATCATTGTTACTATATGTATTTGTTGAACCTACCAGATATATTTCACCAAACTCATTTGTTTTAATATCTGCTGATATTACTATATAATAATCATCGTTACCAAGTACTTTACTCCACAACAACTCACCATTAATATCAGTTTTAATAAGCCAGCAATAATTTGGGTAATTGGGTCCAAATCTGCCAGCTAGTAAATAACCCTTATCATAAAACTCTGTTATACTTTCACCGAATGGGTCTTCGCCACTAAGGTAATTGTTAAACCAACGATTCTGTGAGTTTAAATTACTAATTAAGATTAGAATTGCCACACAAATATTCAAATACCTTACCATAGTGTATATCTTATTTTATAATCACAATTTTGGTGGATTCTTTAAGCGTACCATTCAACATAAGTTGTACAAGATAAGTTCCGCTTTTAAAATATTCCGTAGAAATAATCAACTGATTATGTTCGCTTTTAAGTATAAATAATTTAAGCTGTTTTCCATTAATATCAGAAATTACTAAAATTGAATTACCCTGAAATTCAGACAAATCATATTCAATAATAAAATAATTACCTGCCGGATTAGGGAATATTTTCATTAATAGTTCCTTATCGTTATCTGGTATTTTAAAATCCCATACGGGATTTGATTTTAATAAATCTGGAAAGTATAAGGGTTCTGAATAAGTAATTAAACTATCGTTAATAAGTATATTTCTGGCATA
>JAIORY010000085.1 GCA_021107915.1 Bacteroidales bacterium
AATAAATATGGAATAAAACGATTTGTATTTTAACCTTAGAGTTTCTTTGAGTCTTTGGGTCTTAGTGGCTTATTTTTTCTTAATTGCAACAAAGGCTCAATTTTTCAAAAACAAAAATTTATAAAACAAAAGGAACATTTTTCAATTTTTGATATTAAGAAGCAAATTCCGGTAATATTAATAAATGAAAATCTGGCACAAATTCCCGATGTTGAGACTTCTGATCCCATTTCTATTTGGGATCATTTTTGCTATTACTTTTGATGTTGAGAAAAATATTTCATTATTGATATATTTTACTCTGCTTACATTTATTTCATTGATAGTTTTTCTTCCTCACAAATTCTACAATTTCAAATACAGATGGGTCTTTGGGATTTGTATATTTATTTTTTTATTTTTATTCGGATTTCAGATGACTATTATCAAAACTTCAAAATTTGATAAAAACAATTGTTCACATTTGCCTGAAAAAAAATATTCAATTATAACAAATGTTGTTGAGCCTCCTACAGAAAAACAAAATTCATACAAAATAACAGGAGAAATAGTTTCAATAAAAACAGATAGCGTTTGGAAGGAATTTTCCGGAAAAGTGATATTTTATTTCAAAAAAGACAGTCTGGCAAAAACAATAAAATATGGCGACAGACTTTTATTAAAAACATTCCTCAATCACATCAAGCCTCCTCAAAATCCGGCGGAATTCGATTATCGTTCATATCTCCAAAAAAAAGGAATTTATCAACAAGCATACATTGACGGAGACTTCAGTAAAATACTAAATCAAAATAAAGCTAATTTCCTTTTCAGGACAGCTTATAACTTGCGTGAGAAATTTTTCAAACTTTTAAAAAAGAATGATGTAACCGGCGATGAATTTGCTGTAGCTTCTGCCTTACTACTTGGATATGATGATAAACTGGATACTGAATTAAAACAAGATTTTGCCGGTGCCGGTGCAATGCATATTTTATGCGTTTCGGGATTGCATGTTGGAATTATTTACCTTGTCCTGAGCAACCTCCTGTTTTTCCTGCAAAAGAAAAAATACGGAAAAATTATCAGAGCAATTTTATTACTTCTTTTGATTTGGTTTTATGCTTTGCTCACAGGTTTGGCACCATCAGTTTCGAGAGCTTCAACAATGATAAGTTTTATAATCATCGGAAAAGCAATGCAAAAAGAAAGTAATGTGTTTAATAATCTGGCTGCTTCGGCATTTTTGCTGTTAATTGTAAATCCATACACTATTACGGCAGTTGGTTTTCAGCTTTCTTATACAGCAGTAGTAGCGATATTAATAATCCAACCACCACTACAAAAACTCATAGTATTTAATAATTGGTTCGGAGAAAAAGCATGGGCAATCACAACAGTTTCAATAGCTGCTCAAATTGGAACTTTCCCGCTTTCGATTTATTATTTTCATCAATTTCCGAACTATTTTTTACTTACAAATCTTATTGTAATTCCTTTATCGTTTTTTATAATTGCCTCAGGAATCATCTTTGTAATTTTTTCCTTTTCGGGATTTCTTTCGATGATATTTTCGAAGGTTTTATTGTTATTGATTTATATTCTTAATTCTTCTGTAAGTTTTATCGGGAATCTTCCAAATTCTACAACCTTTGGTATTTCAATAAACACTATTGAATTTTTTCTCATTTACATAATCATAATTTCTGTGATAATATATTTATCTATCCAAAAAAAAATATATTTCTTTTTTGTGATGATTGCTATATTTTTCCTTGTCGGGATAAGCACTTTCAAAAATCACAGTTACCTTAAACAACGAAAAATAATAGTTTATAATATCAGAAAACATTCGGCAATTGATCTTATAAATGGTAAAGAAAATATTTTTATTACCGATAGTATTTTATTTAATGATGAAAACAAAATAAATTATCATCTTCAAAATCATTGGTGGAAATTAGATTTAACAAAAACTAAAAAGGTAAATGCTGATGAAGACATTCAGGAACCCGGCAATAATTCAATTTTTAAATCCGGTAATTTTATTCAGTTTTTTGATAAACGGATTTTGATTTTGGATAAGGATTTTAGGATTTTTCCAAATAGCAAAAAACTCAAAATTGATTATGCAATAATTTCAAACAATCCGAAAATAAAAATCAGAGAAATCAAAAAATACCTTGAAATAGGTTTAATAATTATTGATGCATCAAATTCGAGGTGGAACGAAAAACAATGGATAAAAGAATGCAATCAGGAAAAAATAAAATATCACTCAGTAATTTCTTCCGGCGCAATAGTTATCAACTTTTAAAATCGCAAAGACAAGCAACTTAATCCACCATCCATTTTTTCAAACTCGCTCATATTTAGTTCCACAATGTCATAACCCGTTTTTGTGAGCAGCTTTTTTGTTTCAGGAAAACCGGCAGCAATGAAAAGACGACCATTTACTTCAATGCAATTTGCAGCATATTTTTCTTCTTCGGGAACGATAATCTTTACATATTTCTCAAACTCTTGATATTTTGACATTTCGTGTGTGAGAACCATAATATTTTTTCCGATATAATTGGCTCCGGACTTTAGATGCAGATATTTTCCTACATAAATAATGGAAGTAGAATAACCATATTTCCCAAGAATTTTTGTCAATTGTTTTGCGCCTTCTTTATTTGTTCGTGCTGACACACCAATAAAAAAGTGATTTTCGGCTCTTAAAATATCCCCACCATCAAGAGTTCCCGGAGAATGAATTTTATGAATATTCATTAATTTTGAAAGCAGTTTTTCCATTTTTACTTCCTCACCAAGGCGCGCTTTATTACCCGGCCGGGTAATAATCACACACCTTTCTGTAACAACAGCCGTATCTTCAACAAATGTACTATCAGGAAAATCATTGTCAGCTTCAAAAATTTTAACTTTCACACCACATTTTTCCAATGCACTGCAATATGACTGATGCTGTTGAAGAGTCTTGTTATAATTTGGTTTGCAGAGATTGGAAGTTGTAATACCTTTACTAAAATTCATTCCCGGCGTACGGGTTATTGCATTTTTAAACATAAATACTTTTTTTACAAAAATACGAATAGAAAGTATTATTGATAAAAAAATCAACTTTATTAAAAATAAAAAATATTTATTTTTTTGTTTCATTAACAAAAATAATTCTATTATTTCACTTCCAATTTATGATTGGATGTTCTTAAAAAATAAATGGTCTGGTAGTTCAGTCGGTTAGAATGCCTGCCTGTCATCTCGCCCGAGGCGAGACGAGTTCGAGTTTTACTTATCTATCTTCAGATTAATATTCAATCCATAAAATACAAATATTAATAGAAAAAATCCACCTAAAATAATTTCACTTTTTTATTGCATAATTAAAAATAAATGTATCTTTGCACCTCCATTTAAACAAACGGAGGTTCTTAAAAAATATATGGTCTGGTAGTTCAGTCGGTTAGAATGCCTGCCTGTCATCTCGCCCGAGGCGAGACGAGTTCGAGTTTTACTTATCTATCTTCAGATTAATATTCAATCCATAAAATACAAATATTAATAGAAAAAATCCACCTAAAATAATTTCACTTTTTTATTGCATAATTAAAAATAAATGTATCTTTGCACCTCCATTTAAACAAACGGAGGTTCTTAAAAAATATATGGTCTGGTAGTTCAGTCGGTTAGAATGCCTGCCTGTCACGCAGGAGGTCGCGAGTTCGAGTCTCGTCCAGACCGC
>JAIORY010000408.1 GCA_021107915.1 Bacteroidales bacterium
CTATCATCCGATTTATGATTTTCGCTTTTGTGCATCACATTTTCCAACCAGCCGTTTTTTGTATTATTAACTACGTCAAACTTAGAAACGTAGGGCTTAATATCAAGCAAAGGTGTTTCATCCAAAACATCAATACCACTGACGTAAATTTTTGCATTTTTGATTGATTCTATTTTAAATATTGAAAGTCCGATTGGATTTGGGCGTTTTGGGGCACGTGTCGAAAATACGCCTCTTTCGGTGTTATCAAGAAAAGGCTTGGTAATTAATTTGTAATCTTTGTTTTTGTGAAAGGTGTAAATTGCATAAATATGACTAAAACCATCTAAATCTTTTATGCCGGGTAAAAATTCCGGAAATATTTCGATATAGCCTTTTATTTTTTTTGCGCCAACACTTTGTATCGGCATATCTTTTTTGTTTTTAAAAGGACTGTGAATTATTCCAATTGGGTTCATTTCTCAATTCCATTTCTGGCATTTACACCTTTATCATAATAATGTTTGATGATCTTCATTTCTGTAACCAAATCTGCTTTTTCAATTATTGATTCCGGAGCATATCTTCCTGTTAAAATCAATTCAACATTTTCAGGTTTTTTTGCGATTAAGTCGAGAACATCTTTTTCATTTATCAGTCCAAA
The DNA here is from genome assembly GCA_021107915.1 of Bacteroidales bacterium. Classification (GTDB taxonomy): domain Bacteria; phylum Bacteroidota; class Bacteroidia; order Bacteroidales; family JAIORY01; genus JAIORY01. The sequence goes on from JAIORY010000408.1 coordinate 644, forward strand.
CCAAACAGAAACATTTATCTCATCTAAAACAATAATTTCATACTTGCCGGAAAGCATTTTACTTTCGCATTTCAGTAAGGCTTTTTTTGATTTTTCTTTGTATTCTTCGCTTACTTCTTCTTTGGTAATACATTTAGTAATGCCGAATTGTTCAATTTCTATTTGTGGAATTTTCTGGAGGGTTTTTAATTCTCCATATTCTCTGCCTTTCATAAATTGCCCGATAAAACAATTTTTATTATGACCCGCCGCACGAATAGCAAGCCCAATGGCGGCAGTTGTTTTGCCTTTTCCGTTTCCGGTATAAATTTGAATGTATCCTTTCATATTATAAGTGCCTAAAGTGCCTAAAATTTAGAGTGCCTAAAGTTATTGGTTTTTTAATTCTTCTTTAAGTATTTCATAAAAATTATTCATCGCTTGTCGTTCCATCCATGGTTTATGACCACAATTTTTGAGTAAAATAAATCTAAAATCTTTCAAATTTTCTTTTAAAGATTTTTGTGTTCCCTTGGCGGGATGAGAGTCAAAATCCCCGTGGATTGCCACAACAGGGCATTTTATCTTTTTTATGATTTTTAGAAGTTTTCCGCTTTTTCTTAATCTGGAGGCTTCATTCCAAACGTTTTGATAAATATCAAAATTGCAATTTATTGTTTCGTTTTTATCAATTATCGAATCGTAGGAATCTGCTTTACTGAAAATTTTTCCCAGTCGGCAAAAGGCTTCATTTTTTTTCGCTGAATTAGAATCATTTAATATCTGACCAAGAAATTCAACTTTATCTTTTTCTTCATCTGTCAAACGACTAAGTCTTGTTTCTTGAGTTTGTAAAGTATATTTTTCTTCAAAACCACCGCTTCCGATAAGAATAATTTTTGCGACAAATTCGGGATGTTTTGCTGCGAACAATAAACCAAGCCATGCACCCCACGAAAAACCAATTAAAGTTAGCGGCAGATCAGCATCTTTTTCGAGAATATTTTTTAATTCTTCAATCTGACCGTTAATAGTTTTGGATGTTTGAAGTGGTTCTAAAACACCATAATTTGATGAAAGCAATTCAGCTACCGGAGCCATTTCTCCACTTGCTCCCGGACCACCATGAATTACAGCAATTTTAAACGGTTTATTTCCGTATGTTCTTAAATTTTTCATCAATTAGTTTTAATACGAATTATAACTACAAATAATATCTTTACTTTTTCTTGTCTTTTCGCGATGTTTGTAATTTTCCGGTGCATAGCCAACGCTAATTATCAAAGCAATACTTTTTTTATCAGGAATATTAAGAAGTTTCTTTATTGGTTTTTCGTTGTACCAGCCCAGCATACAAGTTCCCAGTTCCTCTTCTTCGGCTTGAAGACAAAAGTGTTCGGTAGCAATTCCAATATCAATTAATTTCCATTCTCTCTTTTTAATTCTTTGTCCGAGTTGTGTAATTAGTTTTACTTTTTCCAGAGTTATCACCACAATTACAGGAGCTTCCAGAGTAAATTTATTAAAGATTGCGATTTTATCAAAAGTTTCTTTCGCCACTTTATTTTTCAATTCCGGCTCATCCACAACAATAAATTTCCATGGTTGCGAATTACTCGCCGAAGGAGCAAGTCTTGCAGCTTCGAGACATCTTTCAATTTTTTCTTTTTCAACAGCTTTGTCGGAATATTTTCTAACACTTTGTCGTTTTTTCACTAATTCTATGAAATTCATTATTTACAATTTTAAATCCCGAAGCGGAGCTTCGAGGATGCTCGAGCGTAGCTCGGCATTTTAGTCATTTTTCATTTTAATAAAATCTCCTCAGTTTCTTTTTTCAAATCCAGGTTTACCCAAAAGTGCGAACATATTTTTCTTGTATGCTTCCACACCCGGCTGATCGAAAGGATTTACATCAAGAATATATCCGCTGACAGCGCAAGCCATTTCATAAAAATAAATTAACTGACCCAGATTTTCCTCATCAATTTTATCAATAGTTATTTTAATATTTGGAACACCTCCATCAACATGAGCCAGAGTAGTTCCCAATTCTGCGTTTTTATTTACTTCGTCAATTCTTCTTCCGGCAAGGTAATTTAGTTTATCCAAATCTTCTTCAACTTTAGGAATTTTAAGAGTTCTTTTTTGATTTTCGACTGAAAGCACGGTCTCAAAAATATTTCTCAATCCTTCCTGAATATATTGACCCATCGAGTGAAGATCGGTTGTAAAACTAACTCCGGCAGGAAAAATTCCTTTATTTTCTTTTCCTTCGCTTTCGCCGTAAAGTTGTTTCCACCACTCGGTTAAATAAAATAATGCCGGCTGATAATTTACCATTATTTCCGTTGTCTTTCCTTTGCGGTATAAGGCATTGCGTGTGGCAGCGTACAAAGCCACCGGATTATTTAACGAAGTAAGATCAGACAAAATAAACTCACGCATTTCTTTTGCACCATTTATCAGTTTGCGAATGTTAAATCCGGCAACTGCAACAGGTAATAATCCTACGGGAGTTAAAACCGAATATCTGCCTCCAACATCATCAGGTACAACATAAGTCGAATAATTTTCCTTGTCGGAAAGCTGTTTTAATGCGCCTTTTTCCTTGTCGGTGATGGCGATAATTCTCTCGCTGGCACCGTCTTTTCCATATTTTTCTTCAAGATGATTTTTTAGTAACCTGAAAGCAAGTGCAGGTTCGGTGGTAGTTCCCGATTTTGAAATCACGGCAAGTGCATAATCGTTTTTATCAAGAACATCAAGAAGATCGGCAAGGTAATCTTCACCAATATTTTGTCCGGCATATAGTATTTGTGGAAATTCCTTTTCGGGAAGAATAGAATTAAAATTATGACTGAGAGCCTCAATAACTGCCCGTGCTCCGAGATACGAACCACCAATTCCGATAACTACAAAAAGCTTTGCGAGTTTTTTAATTTTCGCAGCATCAGCTTCTATTTTATTTATCAAATCATCACTAATTTCATTTGGAAGATCGACCCAACCCAAAAAATCATTTCCTTTTCCTGTTTTATTTATTATTGACTGAAAATGTGTTTTTATTTCATTTTGAAATGTGTTAATTTC
>JAIORY010000201.1 GCA_021107915.1 Bacteroidales bacterium
GGACTGCCAAGTTCCGAAATATTTGATATTACCCAAGATTCTGCAATGAATATTTGGCTCGCAACTAATTATGGAGTCTGCAAATTCGATGGTTATAATTTTATAACTTATACTACCCAAAATGGTTTGGCTGCCAATTCAACAATAAATATTTTTCAGGGGGAAAATGAAAAACTATGGTTTCTATCTTATACAGGATATCTTAGCTATTATGAAAACGGGAAAATTTATAAATATCCTTTAAATGATTCTATTGTAGAAAAGGGTGATAAATATTTCACGAAATCTATTAAAGTTGATACATTGGATAATATTTGGTTTAAATCGAAAAAGTCACATAAAATTTGTAAAATATCTCCCAATAACAAAATTGAAGAAATTGATACTATTCTAAATAACCAGAATAATTACAACATATTTTTTAACGATATCTATGACAAAAAAAATATTAATACGGTTATAGATGAATTAAATAAAGAAAACAGTCAAAAATTAAATGTAAAAACGGATAATTATTTACATGGTTTTCCATCGAAAAATGAAGAATATTATTATATTATTAACAATAATTATTACAAAATCCTTGATGATTATAAATTGCATCAAATAAAAAAACCTCAAATTATTTATAATAGATTTTATTTTTCATGCAGAGCTAATCTATACAAAGAAAAAAACGAAAATGTCTGGATAAGAAAAGAATATGATGGTGTTTATTTATATAGAGAAAAAGAACTTGAGAAAAAGGCTTCTCGGTTTTTCAAAAACTCAAGAATAACAAGAGTTCTAAAAGATAATGAAAAAAATTATTGGTTTTCAACAGAAGGAAGCGGATTATTTTTAGTTCCATCATTTCAGTTTAAAGTTTTCGATAAAAAAGATGGTATTTCTAATGATAACATTATTTCTATGGACATTACAGGCAATAATTTATATTTTGCAACTAACGACAATAAAATATATAAATGTTATATAAAAGACAATAAAATTATTTCATTCAAAAGTTTTTTTAGTGTTGCTAATAACAAAACATATGGAAGAGATATTTTATGTCATTCCGATGGTTCTATCTGGATTGTTGCTTCAAAATTTTTAAAATATAACTCATCAGGACAAAAAATTCCTCTAAATGTAATTATCAAAATTAAATCATATAGAGTTCATGAAACAAAAGATAAATCAACACTTATAGCAACAAGAGCAGGTTTTTTGAAATATAAAGGCTCAACAATTGTTTATGATTCGAGAAAGGATGCTTTTGACAAACACATCCGTGCTATATACGAGGACAATAATGGTATTATCTGGCTTGGTACTATGGATGGTTTATACAGTTTTGAAAATAAAAAATTCAAATATTATGGCAATGAAGACACTATTTTTAAAAATCGTATTACAGAAATTAAAGGTTTAACAAATCACCTGTTAGTTGGAACTCGTGTTAATGGTATTATAGTAAAAACTCCGGACAGCATTTTTAATATAAATAAAAATACAGGATTAAGCAGTAATATGATAAGGACTATTTTTGTTGACAATGACTCTGTAATCTGGGTTGGAACAAATGAAGGCTTAAGTAAAATCAGCATTACAAATAAAAATAAATTTACATATAAAATTAAGAATTATACTATTTGGGAAGGCTTACCGTCAAATGAAATTAACGAAATAAGAAGGTCCGGTGATTATTTATGGATAGCTACAAATAAAGGTCTGGTTTCATTCAATCCTGAAAAAATTGAGAAATCCTCTATACCTCCAAAAGTTCATTTCGAAGGAATTTCTGTTAATGATAAAAGCACATCACTGATAGATACCTTTCAATTGAAACATAATCAGAACAATATTACTTTTCATTTTAAAGGTATTAGTTATAAAGGACCGGGTGATATTACTTACAGTATAATGTTGAAAGGCAGTGATAAAAATTGGATTAAAACAAAAAACACTTCTGCAAGATATACCGGCTTAAAACCCGGAAATTATACTTTTTACGTAAAAGCCTGCAACACAATAGGAAATTGGAACAAGAATCCCATTACAATTGACTTTACAATAAACAAACATTTTACCGGCAAACTTTGGTTCATTATTCTTATTTCGACTATTGCAATAATTATTATTTTAGGAATATTATTATTTATTTTAAGATATCAGAAAAGGAAGGAAGGAGTCAAAAGAGAATTATTACTTTCAGAGCAAAAAGCCTTACGCTCTCAAATGAATCCTCATTTTATTTTTAATTCATTAAATTCTATTCAATATTTTATTCTGAAAAAAGATGATGAAACAGCAGATTTATACCTTGCAAATTTCTCATCATTAATGCGAAAAGTTTTGGAAAACTCAAAGTATAATACAATATCTCTATCTGAAGAATTAGGAACATTAAAAATATATCTTGACCTTGAAGTATTAAGATTTGAAAATAAATTCGGGTATCAAATTAATGTTAACAAATCAATTGATGAAGACGATATTCGCATTCCTCCTATGTTAATACAACCTTACCTCGAAAATGCTATCTGGCACGGATTAATGCTTAAAAAAACGAAGGGATTGCTAAAACTTAATATCGAAAAAAATAATGATAATTCTATTTTATTCTCTATTGAAGATGACGGAATAGGCAGGGAAAAAGCAGGAAAAATTTCTAAAAGCAAGAAACATCACAAGTCAACAGGAATGAAAAACATTGAAGAGAGAATAGCTTTAATGAATAAAATATATAAATCGGATATGAAAGTTAAGATTATTGATCTTTACAATGATAAGCATGAACCTATAGGTACAAAAGTTGAATTATATATACCTTTAATTTTTAATAGTTATTGAAAATGAAAGAATTAATAAACACAATTATTGTTGATGATGAGAAAAAAAGTATTTTTTCTCTTGAAATGTTATTAAAAAAATATTGTCCCGAAATAAATGTAATCGGCACAGCAGAATCAGTAGAGCAGGCTATTGAAAGTATTAACAAACTAACGCCCGATTTGGTTTTTTTGGATATTACAATGCCTGACGGCGATGGTTTTGATGTTCTTGAAAATGTTGATTTCAAATCATTTGAAGTAATATTTGTTACAGCATACAATCAATATGCACTAAAAGCTTTTGAATTTTCTGCTATCCATTATTTGCTTAAACCTGTTGATTATCTTGAATTACAAAAAGCTGTAAAACGATTTGAACATCTTAAAAGCAAAGATGTTTTTAATGAAAAAATGCAAGTTCTTAGAGACAGCCTAAACAATAAACATCAAAAGATAATTTTACCTTCTTTTGACGGACTAGAAATTATCAATTTAGATGAAATAATAAGATGTGAGGCTGATAGTAATTATACTGTTTTCTTTTTGATAAATGACCGGAAAATAGTAGTTTCAAAATCGCTTAATAATTTCGAGAAAATACTTTCCGACATTTATTTTTGCAGGATTCACAAGAAACATCTAATAAACTTAAAGCACGTAAAACATTACGTAAAAGGCAAAAGTGGAACGGTAATTATGCAAGACAGTTCCAGTGTTTATGTTTCGGAAAGCAAGAAAAAATATTTTATTGATAGACTAAAAGAATATGCAAGGTCGGTGTAAATAGTGGCTCTAAGAAAACGCCAATAACTTCGTTATGCTCGTATTTAAAATCAGTCATTTACAAAAGTAAACTCCTGATTTTAAATACTTCGCAAGCCTCGTTCTTGACGC
>JAIORY010000456.1 GCA_021107915.1 Bacteroidales bacterium
AAAGAATATTTTAGTTTTAACAAAAGAGAAAGACAAGGGATTTTTGTTTTGCTTTCGCTGATATTAACCCTGCTATTGATCAATGTATTGCTGCCAAAATTTACATATAATACTGAGTTTGACTCTTCTGAATTTGAAAAAGAAATGTTATTCTTTGAAAAATCAAGGGATAGATATTTTGATTCTTTAAATAATATCAGGCAAATGAAACTGATATCAGAAAGTAATGATCAACAAATAAAGTTATTTAAATTTGATCCCAATCATTTGTCGGCAGAAGAATGGAAAAAACTGGGATTATCTGAAAAACAAATTAAAGTAATTAATAATTACAAAGAAAAAGGAGGAAAGTTTTATAAAAAAGAAGACCTGAAAAAAATCTACAGCATTAGCGAAAGTAAATATAAATTGCTGGAACCATTCATAACAATCCCCACAAAAAAGAAACAACAAAGAAAAAAGCAACAAAAAGAGACCATTAAAAAAACTCAAGTCAAAAAGAAAATAATAATAGAACTTAACTCCGCCGACTCTGCCGGACTAACAAAACTTTACGGTATCGGACCTGCTTTTTCATCACGAATAATAAAATACCGCAATCTGCTTGGTGGATTCTATTCCAAAGATCAACTTTTAGAAATCTATGGTTTTGACAGTACACGCCTAAAAATGATAATCAAAAATATTTCGGTTGAAACGGAAAAAATCAAAAAGATAAATATTAACAATGCCGGATTTAAAGAATTACTCAGGCATCCATACATTTCTTACGAACTGACTTCACAAATTTTTAAACTCAAAAACAAACAAGGACAACTCAAAAATATCAAGCAGCTCAAAAAAATTGATCTTGTAAATGATTCATTATTTCAAAAATTAGTTCCATATTTGTCTGTGAAATAAATTAAAAGGTGATTTGATGATTTGAAAATTTGAAAATTTGATGATTTGAAAATTACCAAAAACTAAATAAAATATGAGCAGACTTTCAAGTACATTTAAAAAATTCCCACGCGCTTTTTGGGTAGCAAACACAATGGAGTTATTCGAGCGATGGGCATGGTATGGATTATTTATGGTTTTGGCAATTTATCTCACAGCCTCGAAAGATACCGGAGCTTTAGGATTTACGCAGGTTCAAAAGGGTTATTTGATGGGGACAGTAGTTGCCGTTTTGTATTTTCTGCCGGTAATTACCGGTGCTATTGCCGACAAATACGGATATAAAAAAGTACTCATTCTTTCGTATATTATTCTGTCGAGTGGTTACCTGATGATGGGAATTTTTAAAACTTACACCTCAATGTGGTTTGTCTTTTTATATCTTGCCGTTGGAGCAGGGCTTTTCAAACCGGTTATCTCGGCAACTATTGCAAAAACAACAAACGAAAAAACAGCGTCTATCGGTTTTGGGATATTTTACATGATAGTAAATATAGGTGCATTTATCGGGCCTATATTTGCCTCCAAACTCCGTGAAGTTGACTGGTTTTTTGTTTTCGTTATGTCTTCGGTGGTGATTGGAATAAATATGATACTTGTAATTTTCTTCTTTAAAGAACCCGAAAGAAAACCAAATACCGAAACCCTCGGAAAGTCAATGGTAACAATCATTAAAAACATATTTTCTGCATTAAAAGATGTTAAGCTTTTATTATTTCTGATAATTATAATCGGTTTCTGGACGATGTATAATCAGTTGTTTTACACTCTGCCGGTTTTTATCGAACAATGGATCGACACATCAGTAATTTACAATGCTATTGCAAATATCTCCCCTGCCCTGGCTTCTGCCATTGGAAACGACAATGGAACTATTTCACCCGAGATGCTTGTTAATATTGATGCACTGTACATCGTAATTTTTCAAATTGCTGTTTCTACCATTGTCATGAAATATAAACCACTCAACACCATGATTTCCGGTTTTATCATTTGCGCCATTGGAATTGGTTTATGGTTTGTAACAACCAACCCGTTTTATTTGTTTCTTACAATTTTTATTTTCGGAATAGGTGAAATGGTAAGCTCTCCCAAGATACTCGAATACATTGGCAGAATTGCCCCTAAAGACAAAGTGGCTCTTTATATGGGATGTTATTTTTTGCCGATGGCGGGAGGCAACTTTTTTGCAGGAATAATTTCGGGAGATGTTTACGGACGCATGTCTGATAAAATCACATTACTCCGCACCGAAGTTGAAACGAGAGGATTAAACATCCCTGAGATATCTAACAATTTCACCCAAAATGATTTTGTAAACACCGCCGCCGCAAAACTAAATATGAGCATTCCCGAATTATCCAACCACCTCTGGAACACCTATAACCCTTACGATTTCTGGATGGTTGTTACCGGAATTGGAATGGGAACTGTTGTGCTGCTGTGGCTTTATGATAGGTTTGTGTTGAGAGATAAAGGGTGATGGATTTGGGATTTATGATTTGGAGAATTTAAACGTTTTAAATGTTTTTGTATATTTGAGGAATTAAAAATGAAAGATTATTTTCTAAATGTAAACATATTAACAAAGTACACTACAACGGACAAAGGCGAAAAATGAAAGATAAAAACAAACAATTAGAAAAATTCTCAAACTTCGTTATTTTTCAAACAGCTACAGGCAAAGTAAATGTTGAGGTGTACGTAAAAGACGAAACGGTATGGCTTACTCAAAAAGCAATGGGACAGCTTTTCGGAGTTGAAAGTCATACCATTACTTATCATCTAAAAGAGATATACAAAACTGGTGAACTCGACGAAAAAGCAACTACTCGAAAAATTCGAGCAGTTCAAACAGAAGGCAAAAGAGAGGTTACAAGAAGCCTTGATTTCTACAATCTTGATAGCATAATATCTGTTGGCTATCGGGTAAACTCCTATCAGGCAACTCAATTCCGAATTTGGGCAACAAAAACCCTAAAAGAATATATTACCAAAGGTTTTGTTCTTGATGATGAACGCCTTAAACAGGGAGGAATCATTTTTGGCAAAGATTATTTTGATGAACTTCTTGAGCGAATACGAGAAATCCGAGCAAGTGAACGAAAATTTTATCAGAAAATCACCGATATTTACGCTCTTTCTACTGATTATGATAAAAATGCTCCCATTACAAAAAAATTCTTTTCAACTGCTCAAAACACACTCCATTGGGCAATTACAGGAAAAACAGCTGCGGAAATTATATACAGCGAAGCCGATGCAAAAAAAATCTATATGGGACTTACAAACTGGAAACAAGCACCCGATGGAAAAATTCTAAAATCAGATGTTTCTATTGCAAAAAATTACCTGAACAAAACACATATTGACGAGCTTAACCAAATTGTTTCTGGTTATCTTGACCTTGCAGAACTCCGAGCTAAACGACAGATTATTACTAATATGGATGAATGGGTAATATTACTGAATGATTTTCTAAGATTAGCTCAATTTCCTATTCTAAAGCACAAGGGGAAGGTATCCGCATTAGAAGCAAAATTAAAGGCTGAACAGGAATTTGAAGAATACAGGGTTAAACAGGATAATCATTTCATATCAGATTTTGACAGGGAAATTAAACGAATAACCGGTAAAAAAGATAAGCAATAGAATAACCGAAAATACAAGAGAAGAATTTGCAATAGAATTATTGGAGCGTTTGGGCTATCAGTATATTTATACACCTGATATTTCACCCTTACGATTTCTGGATGGT
>JAIORY010000300.1 GCA_021107915.1 Bacteroidales bacterium
ATTGACGAACGTTCGGCATTTTGTTCAGCTAATTGTTCCCAGATATAATTTAATGTGTTGAGGTTTTTATTTTCTTCGCCACTTTTAATTTCTATTATTCCTGCATTTTTATATGTCTTGCTTTTGTTGAGCAAAACAGGCAGACAGAAGTTTTTTGTGTTTTCATCAACAAGGAAAAATATTTTTCGTTCATTAAGAATTTCTTCGAAAATATATTTTTCAAATTCTTTTAATGAAGTATCACCAAAATAAATTTTATAATCCCGGGTATCCGTACGGACTTGCTTCGCTTTGTTTATAATTTCTGAATTCATTATATGCAAAAGTAGGGAAATTTAGGTTGCTAACCTTTTTTAGGTTAGTAACCTTAACTATGGTAATATTAAAGTTGATCGTTTTGAAACACTTATCTTTCAATTTACTACACTGCTTATTTAATATTAATCCATCATATTTAATACTATCTGCCCAATTTTTTTATTGCGTGTTGAACTTATATGTTTCCTTTTCCTGATTTAAAAATATTGTCTAATTTTTCTCTTAGCATTTTTTTATTTATCAATTTTGTTTCATATTCACTTATCACTGTTGGCGAAACGCTCCTGTTTAATGATATCTCAATGATACTTTCTTCTTTTGTCTTGCAAAGAATAATTCCAATGCTTGGATTTTCATGTTCTTTCTTCACATTTTTATCTAAAGCCCCAAGATAAAAGTCCATCTTGCCCATGTATTCTGGTTTGAACTCTCCTATTTTTAATTCAAACGCAACCAGACAATTAAGTGCCCTATGATAAAAAAGCAGATCTATTGAATAGTCTTTATTGCCAAATTGCAGCTTATATTCTTCCTCAACAAACAGAAAGTCCTTTCCGAACTCTAAAATGAAATTCTTTAAATTCTGCAATATTGCTTTTTGAAAAGAATACTCAGTATAAATATTAGAAAGTCCTAAAAAATCTAAGTTGTAATATTCACGAACATAATTTGTAATGTCAGGATAAATTTCTCTCGCTACTGGTGAGATATTTTCCTTTGACAGCATAGTCCGCTCAAACAGCCCACTATCAAGTTGACGTTGAAGTTCTTTTTTTGAGTAACTTTCAGTTGCTGCAAGTCGAAGATAAAACTCTCTTTCCTCATAACTTTTTGTTTGAGCAATTATCATCATATTATTTGTCCAACTTATTTCTCTCACCAGTGGTGAGAGTTTTTCGTTTTTTTGATAAGTATCATAAATCTGTCTCATCCGCCATAAGTTTTGAGAAGAAAACCCTTTCATATCCGGCTCTTTATCCTTTAAATATGAAGATAGTTTCTCAACAACTCCAGTTCCCCAATTTTCAGTAGAACATTTCTTTGAAATATACTGCCCAATCGCCCAATATAAATCAATTAAACCATAATTTATCGACTTGGCAATATTCAGTTTAGCCTCTCGAATCAAGGTTCTTATTTCTTGAAATTGCTTTTCAAAAGAAAAATCTAATTCTTTCATTCAGTAAAGATAATCTTTTCTTTAATTTCAATTTAATTTGGAAGAGGCTTTTTACAATTAACCTTAACATATTAAAATGACTAAAATGATAAAATGTTTTTGTACATTTGATAATTGAAATTATGAAACATTATCTTTTATACTAATTCTTAACAATTTTGCAAAGCAAAAGCTGTTTAGAATTAGTAATGCGGTACAAAACAAAACTGAAGATTTTGCAATTCTGTTCCGTACAAGTATAAATATTAAAATCTTTATTAATCAATATGCTTAACAAAACACATTACAACGGACAAATGCGGAATAATGCGTGTAGTGTAGTGAATATGTCTTATCCTGAAAAACCTAAAGAGTATATATATTGCCTCCACTTGTTAAAAAAAGATAATTTATATTTGCGATTTACTACAAATTGTGTAGTTTTGTGCAAACATAAAGAATGAAAAATAAATCTACATATAACTATGTTGAAGACTATCTAACTGAGATACAATCTAAAGGCAGATATTCATTGACCTTAAATGAATTACAGACCAAGTTCGATACTTCTGAAAAAGCCATTCTTCAAAAAATATACAGGTTAAAGAACAAAAACAAACTAGCACAAGTACGAAAAGAATTCTATGTAATTATTCCGCCTCAATACTCTAATCGTGGTATGGTGCCACCCACTCTTTTCATTAATGATATGATGGACTTTCTAAACAGGAAATATTATGTGGGACTTTTTTCTGCTGCTGCTTTGCATGGTGCCGGACATCAGCAGCCTATGGAATTTCAAATAGTAACCCAAAAGCCCGCTTTACGCAACATCAATAATCAAAAACTTGCTATTAGTTTTTTTACTAAAAGTGAATGGGAAATGGATCAGATCATAGAAAAGAAAACAGAAACAGGATACCTGAAGGTTTCATCACCGGAAAAGACTGCTTTCGATATGGTTCAATATCACAAAAGAATTGGTGGATTGAACAGAATCCTACCTATACTTGAAGACTTGACTGAAACAATAAAACCTTCTCTTCTCTCAAAAACTGCTAAAACACAAAAAAAAACCAACATTCAGAGATTAGGTTTTTTACTTGACAAGTTAGGAAGCAAATCGCTTGCTAGTTCCCTTTTCAGATTATTGGGTAAAGACTTAAAAGAACTCCCTCTTTCACTGGCACATAAAGAAAGAACAGGCACGATAAATGAAAAATGGAAAATAATCGAAAATACTGAACTCGACTTTTAATGCTACCAAGACGATACATAGAAGAATGGAAAGAATTTGCCCCATGGCCTGAAGATGGACAAGTGGAGCAGGATTTGGTTATCGAAAAAGCATTACTTCAGCTATTTTCCGACCCATTTCTTCAAATGCGATTAGCCTTCAGGGGAGGCACTGCTTTACACAAATTTTTTCTAAAACCACAGGTACGATACTCGGAAGATATTGACCTGGTTCAAATAAGAGCCGAATCGATAAAGGATACACTTTCAGCGATCAGAAAGCAACTCAGCTTCTTGGGAAAGCCTTCTGTGAAGCAAAAAGCAAACAACAACACTCTTGTTTACCGGTTTAAATCTGAGATACCTCCTGTAATCAACCTTCGACTTAAAATAGAGATCAATTGCAGGGAGCACTTTTCGGTATTAGGATACAATGAAATTGAGCATACCATTGATAACACTTGGGCCAATGGTTCTTGCAAGCTCATTTCTTTTGAGGCAGAAGAAATGCTTGGCACAAAACTCCGAGCACTTTATCAACGAAAAAAAGGACGCGACTTGTTTGACATTTATCATGCCTTAAGTAATCTAAACTTGAACACTGAAAAACTTCTTCATTGTTATAAGGAATACATGACTTTTTCAGTTGACAATCCTCCTTCACAAAAGCAATTCCTTATTAACATGGAAGAAAAATTACAAGACCCTGATTTTGAAGGTGACATTTATGCTTTATTAAGACCAGGAGTGGAATATAACCAAAGTAAGGCATATGAATTAATTAAAACTGAACTTATTGAAAAGATATAGCATTAAGGTAACAACAGAATAAGCAAAATAAATTTTGACTCAATTCCAATTGAACCTTTTTGGAATTGGTAATCTTAACACATTATAAATGACTAAAATGATAAAATGTTTTTGTACATTTGAAAATTGAAATTATGAAACATTATCTTCTAAATA
>JAIORY010000128.1 GCA_021107915.1 Bacteroidales bacterium
GTTATTATTATAATAAATCTAACCTGAATTATTCATACGTTTTTTATAAAGCACATAAATAATTCAGTTTAGCTGTAAAATATTGTCTTTATTATTTTCTAATAAAAATAAAATCTCCACCTTCATCACCAGTTTCTTTAACTTCGCCAAATTGCGGAATTTGTCCGTTTAAACTATTATTTATTACGGCAATTTTAAAACTTGCAAATAATTGTTCTGACGATAAATATTTTTTGGTGTTTTGTTCTAACCTTTTAACAAGATATTCAATAAACACACTTTTATCAGGAACTTCTTTTAATGCTCCGCTTGTCATGGCTTTACGGCTTGGTAGTTCATAAAGTTGATTTATTGCAATCGAAGCATTTGCAAAAGCATCGCGGCTTTTGAATATTCCACCACCAAAACAAGCATCTGTAATTAACAAACTATGCTTTGTAGGTATTGCTCGCATATAATCTCTTAATGTTCCGTTTGAAAACCAAGTCCCTCGATTATTTCTATCTGAATCTGCTGCTAACCAATAACCTTGTTCAAAATTTTCGTCCCAATATCCATGTCCCGCATAAAAAACCAATAGATTGTCTTTTGCAGATATATTAGCAAAATAATAATCTAATGACTTAGTTATTTCATTCTTAGATGGATTTTTTAGAAATTTAATATTTTTTTGTTCAAACGTGTAGTGCTTAATTAAAACATTATAAATTCTTTGTGCATCTGAAAGCGGCTGATCAAGGTCTATAATTTTTGGATCATTATAATCTTGCACTCCAATTATTAAGGCATAGTATTTTCCTGTTTGTAAGCTTGAGTTAGCAATCTGTTTATTTACAACTATTATTTCTTGCTGATTTGATTTTCGTTCAATTGTAAAATCTTTTGTACTTGTGTTTTGTTTTAAATCTGTTGCTGAAACTGTAATTAAATTTTCGCCAAAAGCTAAAAAAACTGTTTTTGAAAAATTACCTTGCGAATCAACATACGCTTCTTGTCCGCTAATAAGCACTTCATATATTCCGCCGGCATCAGTAACTTTTCCTTGTATTGTAATTTTCTTATTTTGTTCAAGAACTTTAAACCCTCTTGTTACATCAGGATATGTTATTGTAATCTCAGGAGGTAAATTATCAATATGATTATTAGCTTTTGCAAAATGCTTTTTGTTTTGACCTTTTTCAAGATAAGATACTTTTAAATAATCTAATTCTAAAGAATTCTTGTTAGACAACATAAATCCAATCTGTTTTATTGGAATCAATTCAATAGTTGAGGAAAAAATCAGTTCTTTATTATAAAAAAAATATATCTTCTTATTTACTTTACGAACAATAAAAGTATTGAAATAATTATAAGCAAAAGTATATTTTATATATCCATCATTTGTATACTTGTAAGGTGAATCATAAGATCCACTTGCTAATGCTGCATTATATATACCTGCTATTGCTATTAAGTTAGATTTATTATATTTTTCACCGAAAAATAATCTAATACCTCCGTATTTATTATCATAAATTAATTTAGCTTTATATTCTATTTCAAAATCTTTATTGATATCTATTGAAATATTTTGAAATATATCGTCCCAGCCTCCATTATTTTTATCAGTAAGTATGAATTTTCCATTATAAATTGAGAATGTATAATCACTATTATTTTCTAACAGCCAATTATTTCTATTATCAGAAAGGTCATCAAAAAATACGCTTTTTTTATCATTTTCGTTATAATCATTATAGTTGGATTGAGAAAACCCAAAAGATGAAATAAATATAACAGCTAATGTGATAAGAGTCTTGGTTTTCATATGTATAAATTTGATTTATTAATTATTTGATTTATATTATAATTTTTCAATAAAGTTATACAATTTATTAAACTAATTTAAAACTGCAATTTAATACAAAAAATCATTATACGGATATCGCTTTATGTGCATTTTTTTCACCTGTTGATAGAGCAGATTTTTCAATTCTTGAAAGTTTTGTTTTTCAGTAGCTGAAATAAAAATACACGGAGAATCGATTTTTGCCATCCAGGTATTTTTAAGTTGCTCTAAGCTAAGATTTTCTTTTAATGCCGGAGTAAGATCATCTTCCTCTTTTTCGACAAAAGTATAAGCATCAATTTTATTAAAAACAATTATTGTAGGTTTATCAATTACATCAATATCATTTAATGTTTGATTAACTGTGTTAATTTGTTCTTCGAAATCGGGATGCGAAATATCTACAATATGTATAAGCACATCAGCTTCTCTAACTTCGTCGAGAGTAGATTTAAATGACTCGACAATTCCGTGAGGAAGTTTTCTTATAAACCCAACTGTATCAGAAAGAAGGAAAGGAAGATTTTCGATTACAACTTTTCTGACTGTAGTGTCGAGGGTTGCAAAAAGTTTATTCTCTGCAAAAATATTTGATTTACTGAGAAGGTTCATAAGTGTTGATTTTCCAACATTTGTATATCCCACTAATGCGACTCTGATAAGGCTTTGGCGATTTTTTCTTTGGGTGGTTTTTTGTTTATCTATCTGAATGAGTTTTGTTTTCAGTAAAGAAATTCTATCGCGGATAATACGACGGTCGGTTTCGATCTCCGTTTCACCGGGACCTCTTAGTCCAATACCACCACGCTGACGTTCTAAGTGAGTCCATAGACCGGCTAATCTTGGTAAAAGATATTCGTATTGAGCAAGCTCAACTTGTGTTTTTGCATGTGCGGTACGCGCACGACTTGCAAAAATATCAAGTATAAGATTTGTGCGATCCAGTATTTTGCAATTAAGTGTTTTTTCGATATTTCTTAATTGTGTTGGAGAAAGCTCATCATCAAAAACTGCGAGGTCAATTTCATTTTCCATAACGTATTCTTTGATCTCCTCAAGTTTCCCTGTTCCAACAAATGTACGTCCATTTGGCGTTTCAAGTGATTGAGTAAAACGCTCTATACTTATGCCCCCGGCTGTTTCAACTAAAAACGCAAGTTCATCCAAAAATTCCTTTATTCTATCTTTATCCTGCTTTTTTGTTATTAATCCTATTAAAATAGCTTTTTCTTTTTTTTGCGAAGTATCTATCATCAAATGTTTTGTATGTTATATTTTTCTGCAAATTTAACAATTTCTTTAAGTATTTTTAACAGTTTTCCGCTCTCATTGTAAAATTTCCATTCACCTGTTTGTATTCCTTCAGAAAGGTTTCCAATAGCTCGTAACTTACCATTCTCGTGGTAGTATTTCCATTCGCCTGTTTCCTTGCCTTGCTCATAGGTTCCGATTTTGGCTAATTGCCCATTCTCATAATAGTATTTCCATTCGCCTGTTTCTTTGCTGCTCATATATTGTCCCGGAGTTCCATAATTATCTTCTTGACCATAGGATAATATTGCATAGTTTCCAACTTTAGCTAATTGTCCGCTCTTGTAATAGTATTTCCATCTGCCATCTGGATTTCCATCTGAAAATTCACCAATTTCACCTAATTCCCCATTCTTATAATAAGATTTCCACTCTCCTGTTTTTGCTCCTTCTGAAAGATTTCCAATAACATATATTTGTCCATTATCATAGTATTCTTTACGTTCCTGTGCATTAGCATAATTCATTATGATACTAAAAACTATTATTATGATTGTTCCTTTCATTATATTTTGTTTT
>JAIORY010000307.1 GCA_021107915.1 Bacteroidales bacterium
TACTTCACTTTTTTATAGCTTTTACTGAAAACATATAAGGTATTTTGTCTTTATACTTTTCAAATACCCATTTACCTTTTTCAATTTCAATCATATTCTTAAAACAATTATAAACCTGAAACGGAAATTCGTTAAATAATTTTATTTCGAGTCCGTTTTCAATAAGGCTATTCAGAACTTCACTTAAACTATGATGCCATTCCACATTCTTTAGATTCTTTTTTGTAATTTTTGAGTTTTCAGTGTACGTCCTATCTACAATTGTTTCAATTTGTTTTGTCTTAAAATAATTCTCATTTATTTGTAACTCTTCATTTAGCGTATAAATAAATGGATGGAATTCTACCATATAAAATATTCCCCCTGGTTTCAGAAAACGGTTTATAATCTTAGCCCATTTATCTAAATCATTTAACCAGTTAATTGCCCCATAAGAAGTATAAATTATATCAAACCTCTCATCCAACACCTTATCTATTTCATAAACATTCGAACGATAAAATTTTGCCCGCAACGACAATTCTGCAGACAATTCTGCAGCTACTTTAATTGATTCATCCGAAATATCAATTCCTGTTACATCTGCTCCCAAACGAGCAAACGACAAGGTATCCATTCCAAAATGACACTGAAGATGTAAAAGTTTTTTTCCTTTTACCTCACCAATTTCTTCAAGTTCAATGTGATTTAATGAGGTATTCCCTTTTTTAAAACTCTTTAAATCATAAAAGTCAGATTTAACATGCAAAGATGTTAATTCATTCCAGCTTTCTCTATTGTTTTCAAAATTTTCCATTTTTATTGTGGTTTTCTTTTTATTATTTACAACGGATTATGTTATGAATAATTGCCGGTTGCGGAGTGCTTTCCTGTCAAGTTACAAAGTATAAATCTTGAATAATCTACTATCTCGGTAATTATTTATAGCGTGTATTCCACAAGTTATTCTTTAGTCAATGTATATTTTCCTTCTTTTATTTCAACAATTTTCCAACCCTTATTTAATGTTAATACATAGTCGTCTTCATTTATTATTTCTAAATTCAATGACTTTGGAGCCGGAACAATAAATAATTGCCAATCATTTGACCTGTATATTCCATCATTAACTTCCAAAATGCCCCATTCACCAACTAAGCGCATTGTTTTATAAACTACTCCATTATCAATTGGGATTAACTTTTCTTGTGGATTAAATTTAAATTTAAGGTTGTTATTTCTAATAATTAACTGGTTTCCTTTAATTATTTTTTCTTTATAGATATTAATTAGTTTTTTCTGTTTTTCATATTTTTCAGTTTCATTTTTTATTAAAGTTTCATAATCGTATTTACTTCCGGTTTTTTCGATAAGAGCTTTAAACTGTAAAGTGTCTGACGGTATCACAACCAAAACAACGTTTTCAGCAATTTCAGTTAAGCTTTTACCTTCAATTATTTGTTTGAGCCACTCAATATTTAAATCATCAAAAAGAAAGACATAAGCCGGGCCTGTTAAATAAGCAAATGAATTTGCAAAACCATCCTTGCTTTCTGCAAGATCAAGTTGTTTAGCTATTACTTTTGGAATCATATTTTCATTTAAGCCACAAAGTTTATAACCGGTATATTCCGGCATTCCTTCATGTCGTTCAAATTCATTTTCATTATTACCTGGAAATAATTTTTGTCTGTACTTTCTAATAATTAAAGCGTCTTTAAGAGCAGCTTTTTTATCCGATATATTTTCTGACACAAGTGCCTTGCTTAGTACGCGTAATTCGAGTTTAATAAGAATAGAACCTTGTAGTCCGTCCAAGTGTACATTTGATGTCATCACAGGAGATATACCTATTTTACCCTGAATCCTGTGCCAACTTTCATGAATCAGAAGTTTATTTCGTGAAAACGAGTCGTCTTGTGAAAGAGCATTCCACATTACAACAGCCCATTTTTTTCCGCTCCAATCAATTGAATAGTTAGCAATATTAATATTGTCCGGAAGCTTCCCGATAAATACTCCTTCTTGTTCAGATAGTTTTCCTTCATTATCCGGTTGATTTGCTATTATTGTCCTGGATTCAGGAATAACCAACATAGTTGGACCATATAGTTTTATGCCCCAAAGTTTTCCATTATCAATTGAGCACAAAGAATCCATTTCTGTAAAGTACGATTTAGCCAAAGCATAATCAATGTTTTCCTGAGCAAAAGATGAAATTAAAAATCCTGCTGAAATTATTATTAAACTTATTATTTTCATAGTTCTATTATTTTTTTATTGCTTTTACTGAAAACATATAAGGTATTTTGTCTTTATATTTTTCGAATACCCATTTACCTTTTTCAATTTCAATCATATTCTTAAAACAATTATAAACCTGAAACGGAAATTCGTTAAATAATTTTATTTCGAGTCCGTTTTCAATAAGGCTATTCAGAACTTCACTTAAACTATGATGCCATTCCACATTCTTTAGATTCTTTTTTGTAATTTTTGAGTTTTCAGTGTACGTCCTATCTACAATTGTTTCAATTTGTTTTGTCTTAAAATAATTCTCATTTATTTGTAACTCTTCATTTAGCGTATAAATAAATGGATGGAATTCTACCATATAAAATATTCCCCCTGGTTTCAGAAAACGGTTTATAATCTTAGCCCATTTATCTAAATCATTTAACCAGTTAATTGCCCCATAAGAAGTATAAATTATATCAAACCTCTCATCCAACACCTTATCTATTTCATAAACATTCGAACGATAAAATTTTGCCCGCAACGACAATTCTGCAGACAATTCTGCAGCTACTTTAATTGATTCATCCGAAATATCAATTCCTGTTACATCTGCTCCCAAACGAGCAAACGACAAGGTATCCATTCCAAAATGACACTGAAGATGTAAAAGTTTTTTTCCTTTTACCTCACCAATTTCTTCAAGTTCAATGTGATTTAATGAGGTATTCCCTTTTTTAAAACTCTTTAAATCATAAAAGTCAGATTTAATATGCAGAGATGTTAATTCATTCCAGCTTTCTCTATTGTGTTCAAAATTTCCCATTTTTATTGTGGTTTTCTTTTTATTATTGTATGTTATTATTTTTCTTTATTTTCAATTACAAATTTACAATATTTGTTTCCTTGAGGTATCGTATTATTCAATCCATTTCTGTGAAATATTATTTTTTCGGGCAGATATGTATTGAAAATTGCATTATCAATCGAACACATTATTGACGTTAATTCAGGTACTTTCAGATAAGTGAATAGTTCAAAAAACACACATCTAGTTACTCTGAATTCATATTTCTTTTCAGATTGTTCAATAATTACCATTGTATTTAATTTCGTACTTCCTTCATTATTTGCTCTTTGTTGATATTTAATTAAATTTTCAAAACATCTACGATCCTCAACATTCCTAAAATTTGCTTGCTGAACAGCAAGTCCGGAAGTTAGAATCGTAGCCCGAATTATTTCATAAGCTTTTTCTTGTCCGATTAAACAATTTTTAAAATATTTTTCTTAAACATCTGAAGAGCAATGAAATTCAATAAAGTTCCAATGCCAATTAAAACTAAAACTCTTGACAAGAATGTAATATCTGTTATTGGAAGAAACCTCATGAAGATATCATAAAAACCCT
>JAIORY010000389.1 GCA_021107915.1 Bacteroidales bacterium
TGAAAGTCTTGAAGGATTGAATATACTGCAATTAATAGGTGGCGATTTAAAGATTTTAAATAATACCGGCTTAACAGATCTTTGTGGTATTCAGAACGTATTGATCTTTGGAGGTGTTGGAGGGGTAATAACAATATCAGGAAATTTGTTTAATCCTTCCGTAGCAGATATAATAAGTGGTAATTGTAGTATATGATCTTTTTATTGAATAAATGAGTCTGGTCTAAAAAGTAATAATTCATGTTGAAAGTCATCGGATGACTTTCTATTTAATTGATACACAAATTTAATATTTTGTAGTTTTTTTGAATATAAGTCATCCGATGACTTTTTAGATTGGACTCATAAATTTAATTTATCTTCTTTTAAATTCCATGATAGAAACAATTTGCTGAACAAACATTAATTTACTTTTAATTTCTCATTATTGAAAATACTTACAATTTCCTCTCCTTCTTCTAAGAAATATGTTTTAATTCCAAGCTGTTTGGCAGGATCAATGTTTTGTAAAGAATCATCAATAAAAAGAGTTTCTGAAGGATTTAAATTATGATTTTTTAGCACATATTCATAAATATCTAAATTTGGTTTTCGCATTCCGATATGGAATGAAAAATATGCTTTTTCAAAAATATCATCAAATGAATTATACCTGTATTTTTCCTGAAAATCTTTTAGATAAACATCATAATGAATAATATTAGAATTGCTTAATAAGAAAATTCTGTAATTCATTTTTAGGCTTTCCAGTAATTTAATTCTTTCTTCCGGAATATCAGAAATAATTGTATTCCATGTATCATCAATTTCCGAATCAGAGACATTTTTGTCTAACAGTTCACGTATTTTATTCCGAAAATCAGCCGGTGAAATATCTCCGGTTTCAAAGTCCTCAAATAAATTGTTTTGAACAGCATGAGAATACATTTTTTCAAAATCCTTTATCCCAAGTTCTTTGAACTTTTGTTCCACTCTTTGATGATTGATGTTACAAATCACTCCTCCAAAATCAAAGATTATGTTTTTAATGTTTTCCATTGCAATATTTTTATAAAAATAAAATTGATTTCTATTTGTATTTTTGCAAAAATATGTAAATTTGCAAACCCTTTTTGAGGGGAATAAGAATTTTTTTATTAAAACTAATTCTTGGGCCTATAGCTCAGATGGTTAGAGTAGTTGACTCATAATCAATTGGTCCCTGGTTCGAGTCCAGGTGGGCCCACAAAGACTACAAAGCCGGTTAATCCGGCTTTTTTTTATAGTATTATTTGCAGTTTTTTAAAAACTAAAATGCTTGTCTTAACTCCTGATCTATTCTGTCTTTTAAAAACATCTTGATAAGTGATTGGTAAGGCACATCTCTTTTGTGAGCAATAAGCTTAAGTTCATCCAAAATAAATTCGGGAAGCCGTAATGAAATTGTTTTGGTAGAAGGTTTAAGATTGGGAAAAATTATTTTTTCCGATTTTTTCCAATCCACAAATTCGGAAGAATCTTGGTTTTTCCAAAATTTCCTTTCTTCATCTTCATTATTAAATTTTGGTATTTTTTTTAAGTTGCTCATAATATATTTTTCTTTCTTTTTTACTCATATCTCTTGCTGAAATAACACGAATCAGACTTTCCCTGATTGTAAAAACAATGAATAATAAACGTTGTGAATCGGTGCTTCCTAATAAATAATATGAGCCATACGTATTTTTAGTTTTTTTAGTATACTTATCATGCAAACAAGCCATGCCAATACTACTAAACAGTTCATCAATGTTTATTTTAGAGATTGGCTTGTCTAATTCAATATTTAGCAGGTAGGTTTCGAGTCCCATTTAAACAAGTTTTGTTGTTTTAAAAGTAAATACTTGCATCAATAGATATTTCTTTTTCCTTTTGCTCATCTTTAACCCGATTTTCTTCTCTAAATGAACCAGCTTGAATCCATTCAGCAAATTTATCTTTAAGAGTTTGTACGATATCTACATCAAACATATTAGTTGAAAGATCAGAAATTCTATTCTCTGCAAAAGTCAATCTAAAATTATTTAACATCGCTATTGGCATTTCGATGAAAGTGTTTTTGAAATTTAATTTATAAATAAAGTATGACTTATTGCAACTAAGTATTACTTCTTGTAATGCAATTTTATTATTAAGGTATTCAATTAGTTTTAAGTAATCCACTTTAACAAAGAGGTAGTCGCCAGAATCTTTAATTACTGCTTTTAGATAAACATCCTCATAACCACCATTTTCTTCAAAATAAACTCTTAAGATAGGTCCCTCTGAATTTGCCAGTTCATAAGGCTGAACTAACTTGAGTATTTTAGGTTCTTTTGTAGGGATAAATGAAATATTTGATATGATTTTTTTAACTTTTACATTATCTCGCTTTTTGGATTTCGATTTATGTTTAATGTTTTTTTCTTGTTTTATCTCAGTTTTATTATTCTTATCGTTTGGGTCATCTTCTTCTGTATCAAAAGTCCAATCTATTTCTGTCATGATATTATTTTTTAATTTTATACATTTATTTTTAGGTCAAATGTAACAACCTTAATCAGTTATACTTATTGAATATTTATTTTCTTGTGCCTGTATTAAAACAGGCATAAGTATTATTGAAAACAAGATAGCAATAATAATTAATTTGTTTCTTCATGTTTTTTGATTTTCAAGTTTTTAATGTTTTTTTACTTATCTATAATTCTAATTTGCTGTTCACCCTATTTTTATTAATGAAAATTACTAATCTTCTTTTGGTTTAATGCTATATTCAGTAACATTTGATAATTCTTAGATTGTAATAAATGTGTTTTTTTATTTTTTTTTGATTAAGAATATTAATTATTGAATTAATAGAAATAATAATTTGACAGAGTTTAAATAATTACCTGAATGAACTATAACCTTCATGATGCCACAAATATTGAGGTTTATTTGAATAATGCACAGTAAATTTCTTTAGTTCATCAAGTTCTTTTAGAGTGAGATTGTCAGAATATACAAAAACAGCAGCTACCTTTCCTTCTTTTAAAAATTTAATCCTAGTTTGCCATTGACCTGATCTTGTTCCAACACCACTACCCGTATGGTACCTGGTAACCGTACTGTGATATTCCAATACTCTAACTCCATAGTTGGCTGGGTTAAATTGAGCCCCATTAGTTTTATTAAAACTTGGTTTTACGTCGAAATATTCAGTTTGTCTATCAATATTATCTGCAAATTCAAAAAGTAAATCACATGACTTTTGTGATCTTAAGTTATGTTTACCGAACCTATACGTCTGAATGTTTTCTGAGTTTTTAATAGTATTAAAAAAAAATTTTGAAACATTGCTTTTAATAGAGGTTTTAACCTTAATGTTTTTTAAAGTATTTAAAACATAGTCTTTAATATTAGTTAAATTTTTATTGGCAATTGCAGAAACTTTTATATCAAATAAATAATTGTCGTTTATTTTCCTTGGTTCAGAAATGGATAACTCAAAGTTATAAATAGATTTGATATCTTCCTCTAGTATGTCAAGCATGTGTATTCCTATTTTATTATTTTACCAATATTATTTCCAATTCTATAGATATAT
>JAIORY010000114.1 GCA_021107915.1 Bacteroidales bacterium
AACTTCAAACTTATTGTTTAAATAAAAAGAGGAATCAGAAATTTGACTAACTCTTCCATGCAATCTTTTTTTATTAATCGTTTCCAAAAATATTTTATCACCTTTTTTATACTTGTAATTTTTAACGGTTCCGGGGCGTTCAACAATAATCATTTTCTGTGAAAACAGAACTTGAGTACCAATGAAAAAAATCAGTAAGGATATTAAAATAAAATATTTCGGTTTCATATCTTTTATTTTCAGTAAAAATAAAAATTTATTAGTATAATTGCAAATAAAATTATCCGGTTGAATAAAGAAAAGCAAACAAAAAAAGTTTATTTTATTTCAGATTTCCATCTCGGAATTCCTGATAAAGAAAACAGTTTAAAAAGAGAGAAACTCTTAATTAACTGGCTTGATGAAATTAAAAATGATGCATCTGAAATTTATTTAATGGGTGATGTTTTTGATTTCTGGTTTGAATATAAAACTGTTGTCCCAAAAGGATATTTGAGGTTTTTTGGAAAAATAGCTGAAATTTGTGATTCCGGTATTCCAATACATCTTTTTCGCGGAAATCATGACATCTGGGCATTTAACTATTTTCAAGAAGAATTAAATATTCAATTACATCGCAAGCCTGAAATTAAAATTATTAATGGCAAGAAATTTTATCTTGCTCACGGTGACGGACTGGGACCCGGAGATAAAGGATACAAATTCCTGCGAAAAGTCTTTGAATTTAAATTTAACCAATGGCTTTTTAAATGGCTTCATCCTGATATTGGTGCCCGAATGGGTTTATATTTCAGCCGTAGAAGTCGCATAGCCAACTTGATAAAAGAAGGAAAAAAAGAAAATAACATTAAGGACAAAGACGAAATGCTTTATAAATACAGCAAAAGAGTCCTCAAAGATGATCCTTCGATAGATTTTTTTGTTTTTGGGCATAAGCACGTTCCAAGGAACGTACAACTGTCAAAATCCTCCAGATTAATTATCCTCGGCGACTGGCTAACAAATTTTACTTACGCCGTATTTGATGGCGAAGAAATTAAATTGAAAAAGTATTAATAGAAAATTCTGAAAGAAGACTGAGATAAAATAAAATAATAAGGTTCTAAACAAAAAAAGACTTGCCCATTCGGACAAGTCTTTTTGATTTATTGAAATTGTTTTTTATCAATTATGGTGCTGTATAGATATTAGAGTTGTTTCTATAACCTGCTGCTGTATTACTATACCAATCAGTAAAAAGAGTTCCTTCACTTTCGGCCCATTCTACAAAATGCAGATATGCATTTGGCATGTAGATTCTTTCGAAAGCATATTCAAACTCTATTGGAATATCTAATGCCCATGGAAGATCATTTGAAGATTTGTAATAATCATTAGTAGCCGGAACACTGGCATCATCATATGTATTAAAGTATGCAACATCAACCAAATCCGTTGGTGCATAATCCAGTAAATGAACTTCTCTTCCTCTAACCTGGTTTACAAAAATGAAAGGATTCCAGGTATCTAATGAAAAATTAGCTGCTGTAAACGGGCCTCCTCCGGATACAGTCATTGTTATTGTAGTGGATACAGGTGTTACATAAGGTAATCCATTATGGGTATTTGTGCCTAAACCCAAAATATCACTTATGTCATCAATAACAATTACTACTGGATTAGTTTGGCCACTTTCGAGTTTTGTGGTACCATCAATTGTTATTATTCCTTGTGTATGACTGTAACCTGTTACTACTACATTTGTTTTTATTCCATCTACTGCATCAGGTAATTCAAATCCAAATCCATTATGAAAATATGCACCATTAGCACGTGTTGTAAAGGTTGCAAATATCTCTACTACTTCGTCGCTTGCATTTGTTACTGTTTTAAATCTATATCCCATCACAAGATCATTAAAATCAAAATCCCCATAAGATGGCCATAGATCTTCAAAAACCAAAGTACCGGTACCTGCAGCAGGGAAATAATTATCATGTGCTCGTGTAGCATCCATTTCATAATCATCATTTAAATCTGTAACTCCATCTCCATCACTGTCCCAACTATTTACATATAATGCCCATGTGCAACCATTAATTGTTGCATCATAGTCACTTGTAGTTTCATCATATAAGGTAGTACCGCTTCCTTCATCCATTCTCCAGTTGGCTACCAGATTTGCCGATGAGGGTGAAATTATTTTGTTGTAATTGTCGGTTATTTCTGTAGGTGTTCTCACATCAGACCATATTCGAACTTCGTCCATAAAACCTGTAAAAAAATAAGTTGTTGACAGAATTGCATTATTTCCTGAAAGCCCTGATGAAGTGGTTGATGGAATAGCACCAATGAAAGCCAATACTTTTGGAGTAGTATTTCCATTAATATATAGTTTTAACTTATCTGCATTTGCAACACTACCACCATCAAATACTATAGCCCAATGAAACCAAGTATTATTACTTATCTCAGTAGAATAATTCCCCCAATAACCAAATGAATTTGTTCCATTACCAAGATGTATATCAAGTCGTCCTCCAACAGAAGTAATAATAATGTCATTATTACCATCATCAAGTTTAGAAAAAATTGTTTCAGTGGCAGTTACATTGGCTTGATTTGCCCAACCTTCAATCGTAAAAGCAGCAACATTATTTAACTCCGAAATATCTCCAAGATCAACATAATCATCAATTCCATCAAAAGACAAACAATAATTTGTCAGGTCAACTCCTTTTATGCCGGAATATCCCTCAATTTCAGGACCTGTATTACCAAAATCAGCTAACTCATTAAGCTGTACCTGTCCGCTGGTAATATCACATTCTACACCATTTACTAAAACATTGTTTACGGTATATGGAATACTTATCCTTACATTGTAGTTCATGTTATCTCCAGGATGTGTTCCTTTATAATAAATAACAGATTGATCAAGAGAAGTGATCTTAAGCAATGTTTCAATAGTATTCTTAATATCGAAATTAATTGTTCTGGCCATACGCCAGTTAAAATCTTCACTTACCTGAATTCCTTCCGGATCTGGATTTTCAGGTTTTTCATTATTTGAAAATTTGTTGCATCCAGAAAAAACAAAAAGGATTAACAAGCCCAATAGAAATATCTTTTTCATAACAGATTGTTTTGATTAAAATTAATTTACATAACCAACAAAAGTAAAAACTTATCTATCAAAATGCAACTATTTCCAAGAGGAAAAACCTGATAATTTTACATAATCTCTTGTAATCCCTGCTATTAAAAGAAGGTATGTACACAATATTGTGGATAATAATACTGAAGAAATAATAAAAAGAAGAATACTAAACTCAATTTATTAGAGAAAATTAAACAAATTTCTCAATCAATTCAACTAATCTTGTTGCATATCCCATTTCATTATCGTACCAGGCAACAACTTTAATGAGTTTATTTTTGTCGCCAAGAACTGCTGTCAGTCCTGAATCGAAAACAGCAGAATGAGTATTTCCGATAATATCAACCGAAACAATCGGGTCTTCAGTATATTCTAAAATTCCTTTTAATCTTCCTTCGGCTGCCTTTTTAAAGGCTTCGTTAATTTC
>JAIORY010000284.1 GCA_021107915.1 Bacteroidales bacterium
CACACTTCTTTTAATAAAGTCAGTAAGTTTTTCTCCATTTAGGAGATTTTGAGAAAGCAATGCCAAATCATAAATTTGTTTTACAATTTCGTTTTGTTTTTCTTCTTTTTCCTCATTAAGTATTTTTCCTGATAAAGCATTATTAGTATTCACGACAAGATTATAAGATTCAGGCATATCACCCATGAAAGCCATTCCGCCGCCACCACCAAGAGATTGCATATCTTTCATACGTCTCATAAATTCGTTTTGTGTGATCATAAACGGAAGATCATTTTCGCTAAGGTTCTCAAAAGTAACAGTGAATTTTTTCTTGTCAATATTTTTTTCGATGATCTCTTTCAGGCTTTCTTTTTGCTTGTCGTCGAGCTTAGATGGAATTTCTTCTTCTTTTTTTATCAACTTGTCAATTGTGTCGGCATCAACTCTTACGAAAGTTGAATCAGACATTTTTTGTTCAACTGAATTGATAAAATGATTGTCGAGAATACCGTCCATCACCAATACATCATATCCTCTTTCTTTTGCAGATTGAATATAACTGTGCTGTTTTTCAACATCACTTGAATAAAGATGAACAATTTTCTTGTCTTTATCTTTTTGGGTTTCTTTTATGTGATCTTTGTATTCTTTTAAAGTGAAATATTTTCCTTCAGTATTTTTCAAAAGGCAGAATTTTTCAGCTTTTTCGTAGAATTTTGGTTCAGAGATCATGCCGTATTTAATAAATACTTGTATGTCGTCCCATTTCTTTTCGAGACTCTCCCTGTCATTTTTAAAAAGTTCTTCAAGTTTATCGGCTACTTTTTTAGTGATGTAATTTGATATTTTTTTAACATTAGAATCACTTTGCAGATACGATCTTGAAACATTCAACGGGATATCCGGCGAATCTATCACACCATGTAAAATTGTTAAAAATTCAGGTACAATTCCTTCAACCGAGTCGGTTATAAAAACCTGGTTGCTGTACAATTGAATTTTGTCTTTCTGAACTTCAATATTTTTCTTCACTTTAGGAAAATACAAAATCCCGGTAAGGTTAAACGGATAGTCAACATTAAGATGGATTTGGAAAAGAGGCTCTTCAAAAGTCATTGGATATAACTCGCGATAGAAGCTTTTGTAATCTTCATCTTTGCAATCTGCAGGAGTTTTTTTCCATAAAGGATCGGTATTATTAATGATTCTTGGTTTTTCAACTTCTTTGGTTTTTGGTTTTCCGTCTTTATCTTTTTCACCTTCAATTTCTTCGGTAACTTTTTCGGTGCCAAATTGAATTGGAACTGGAAGAAATTTGCTGTATTTTTTCAATAATTCGAGAATACGGTATTCTTCAAGAAATTCTTTTGAATCATCATCAATATGAAGAATGACTTCGGTACCTCTTTCTTGCACGTCAACTTCCTCAAGAGTATAATCAGGACTGCCGTCACAAATCCATTTTACTGCTTTTGTCTGACCCCCTTTTTTGTATGTTTTAGTTGTCAATTCAACTTTTTCGGAAACCATAAAAGCAGAATAAAAACCAAGTCCGAAATGACCAATTATGGCATTTTTCTCGGATTCGGTTTTAGTTTTGAATTTTTTAACAAATTCTTCGGCACTTGAAAAAGCTATTTCTGTAATATATTTCTGAACTTCATCAGCCGTCATACCTATACCTCGGTCGCGGATAGTTAAAGTTTTTTTCTTTTTATTTAATTCTACATGAATTGTTAAATCTCCAAGTTCTCCGCTGAATTTTCCTGCTGAAGCTAAGGTTTTGAGTTTCTGTGTGGCATCAACCGAATTAGAAATTAATTCTCTTAAAAATATTTCGTGATCTGAATATAAAAACTTCTTGATGATCGGAAAAATATTTTCCGTTTGTACGTTGATTTTTCCTTTTTGCATTTTTTTATTTTTATTGAGTTATTTTAAAATGTTTTTTGAAGATTTTACAAAGCCTGTGCCATTGGAATTCTTCTGCCAAAATGGCTGATAAAATGAGGAGGGTTCTATAAATGCAAATTTCTTCGTTGCTTCAAAATTTTAAAATCCTCATTTACAAAAGTAAATTCCGGTTTTAAAATTTCTTGCGCCTCGAACTTCACTATTTTTAGAACCCTCCTAAATAAATTAGGCTCTGTATTATTATTGGTAATTAAATTAGGGTTCTATGTTTGTTTTGTAGTAAATAATGCCACAAATTCACAGATTAAGAATAAAATTTAATAATTATTAATTAAAAAACTAAGCTTTTTTTTAATCAGTGAATCTGTGGCTAATTTTTTCTTTTTTTAACTTTTTAGAGTAGACTCAAGAATTAATTTTGTATATTTGTAAAAAACAATAAATATGCTTATTGAAAACAATAATAATGAAATAATTATTAGAATTCCTGCAATGGTTGATACTGATGATTTGCAGGATTTCATTGACTATGTTAGGTATAAAGAACTTACATTTGGTATAAATGTTTCGCAGGCTAAGATTGACAAACTTGCTTCAAGTTTAAATAAAAATTGGTGGAAAGAAAACAGAAAACGGTTTATTGAATGAAAATTATAGTAGATACTAATATCGTTTTTAGTGGAATATTAAATCAAAAAAGCAGGATTGGTAAAATTTTGATAAGTGAGCAAAAGTATTTTGATTTTTATAGTTGTTATTATCTCCAAACAGAATTAATAAATCATTATCCAAAGATTGTAAATATTACTAAAAAATCATCTGAAATAATTGTTGAGATTGAAAAATATGTAACAAAAAACATTAAATTCATTAATGAAATAATTATTCCAAAGAATTTTTTAATTGAATCTGAAAAGTTAGTTAAAGATGTTGATTTTGATGATATATTGTTTGTTGCTTTAACAAAATATCTTAATGGAAGATTATGGACAGGGGATAAACAACTTATAAAACATTTAAAAATGAAAGGATTTACTCAAATAATAACAACTCAGGAAATTCTTCGATTACTTGATAAATATTAAATTTAAAATGCCTGATACAATTCAAAATTTTATTTCATCAATAAAAACAGCACTCAATAATAATGAGTTTGTTAAACTAACCCTCGGAAAAGCTGCGAATAAAAACCTTGATCTGAGAAATATTTATGTTCGATTAGTTGAGATAAAGGAAGTCAAAATGCTTTCATTTACATATCGTAACAAAACTAATGATATTGTAAAAAATTATTCTTTTGAAGATGCTTTGGCAGAAATAGAAAAATATCTTGGAAATGATCTTTTGAGCGGGCATTTATTTACAACTAAAAATGATATTGAATTACTTTTTAATAAAAAAAGAAAAGCCAAAATCAGAACTACAGAACCTACCTTTGAGAGTCAAACAAATGTTGATCATGACAAAAAAAAGAAACGAATTTTAAAAGTGGAAAACAATATTTATCTCCGACAACTTGGAATTACAAATAATCAAGGGAAAGTAATTCCTGATAAAAATGATAAATTTAAACAGATAAATAAATATGTTGAGGTTTTTGAAAGTTTGATAAAACAAGTCAAATTGCCGGAAAAGATCAGGATTGT
>JAIORY010000213.1 GCA_021107915.1 Bacteroidales bacterium
CATAATAAACCACTAAAAGTAACAATTAAGTCTAAATAAGTCAAGCAGGGCTTGACTTATTTGGACGCAATGTAAAAAAAGCTCTCATTTAAGATAAATTAAAAACTTACTTGATATGAAAATTAATTTATGTATTTTGTAAAAAAATTAATGAAAGTATTTAAAATGCAAGTATTTGAAAAAGATGGACATATAATCTACAATGGAGATGCTTTAGAAATATTATCAAATCAAATAGATGATAACAGCATTGATTTAATATTTGTTGACCCACCGTATAATATTGGAAAAGATTTTAATGGCAGAAAAGATAAATGGGATACTGACAAAAAATATTTGGACTGGTCATATTATTGGATAGATTTATTAATTAAAAAACTCAAACTAACCGGGAGTTTGTATATTATGACTTCCACTCAATTTATGCCATATTATGATATTTATCTCCAAGATAAAATAAATATTTTATCACGAATAGTTTGGTATTATGATAGTTCAGGGGTTCAGGCAAAAAATTATTATGGTTCAATGTATGAGCCAATACTATTTTGCGTGAAAGATAAAAACAACTATACTTTCAATTCCGGAGATATTTTAGTGGACGCAAAAACCGGCTCTAAACGTAAATTGATTGATTACCGTAAAAATCCACCGCAACCATATAATACAGAAAAAGTACCTGGTAATGTTTGGGATTTTCCAAGAGTTAGATATAGAATGCCTGAATATGAGAAACACCCAACACAAAAACCAATAGCTTTATTAGAAAGAATAATTAAGGCAAGTACTAATGAAGGAGACATTGTTTTAGACCCTTTCTCAGGAACATTTACAACTTCTTATGTTGCAAAAACACTTCAACGAAAATCAATCGGTATTGAAATTGATGAAGATTATACAAAAATTGGATTAAGGAGACTTTCAATTACTGAAAAATATAATGGAGAAAAACTTGAGAAAGAAATAAGAACTTTTGAAACTAAAAAAATATTAGAACAACAAACTTTAACATTATTTGAGCCAAATGGAACACAACTTTACAAAACAAATAAAACAAATATTAAAAAATAATTTTGGGGAAATTGCCGAAGATATATTTCAGAGAAGTGAGTTACTGCAATATATAAACATTAAAACTATTTCTGCAAATCGTGGCTCAAAAGCAAGGGGGAGTTTTGGAAATTTATATGCTATTTATGTGCTTATTGAAGATTACCTAAATAATAAATTTGATAAAAAAGGAAAATATAATGAGTATGAAGGAGCAATTTTTTCAAAGTTATTTTCACGTCAAAGAGAACTTCCTTTTGGTGCAAAATTGCAAAATCATGCACTTAATCACAGGATGAACCAAGAGTTTAAGAAAACATTTCCCACATGTAATTATATACCAATAATCAGAGTTGTTGAAACAAAACGATATTGGATAAATGAAAACTTGCTTAAAGTTAAAGTTGGTCGAAAAAAAGGCAATATTTCAAAATCTGTAATTGAAATAATTGACAAATATATTGAAACAAAAAAAAGCGCCTTTGATAGTTTTATCAAAACATGTGAAAATTTGAAGAGTATTTCAAGTAAGAATTCAAAAGAAATTGAAGAATTTATTTTAGAATTATTAGCACCAAATGTTGATGCACGAATTTTTGAAATAGTTAGTTTCTCAATCTTGAAATATTTTTTTAATGACCAATCTATCTTTTGGGGTTTTGAAATTGATAAATTAGAAGAAGAAAATTTAAAATTATACAAAACCGGCAGAACAAATGCTAATGATGGCGGTATTGATTTTGTAATGAAACCATTAGGGCGTTTCTTTCAAGTAACAGAAACACTTGATTTGAAAAAATATTTTCTCGACATTAATAAAATAGAGAAATACCCAATAACATTTGTAGTAAAAACAAAACAAACTGAAAAGCAAATTTTAAAACTCATAAAAGAAAAAGCTCAGGAACAATATTCAATAAAAGCTGTTGTTAAAAAATATATGGAATGTATTGAAGAAATAATCAATATTGACACCTTAAGAAAGCGATTGAAACTATCAATTACACAAGGAAATTTAAAAAATATCTTGAATGAAATTTTAATACAAAGCAAGGTTGAATTTAATTACGAAGATGAAGAAAACGAGAGCTAAAAAACAATATTAATAATTTTAGCAATTGTCTTATCATTTTGTTTTGGTTTCTTTCTCAAAACAATTATTACTAAACAATCCAACAATAGCATTAACATAAAACAGCCGGACAATAACACCAAAATAAAGAAGGTAACAGGTATTGGAGGTATCTTTTTTAAATGCAAAGATCCTGATAAAATCAAAGAATTGACAAATTGAAAAAAGTATCATCATTTCAAAAAGACCTCATTATGATTAATAATAAAAACAGGGGGCAATAAACCTATCCAGTTTCCAGTAACCAGAGACTAGCAACCAAGTATCCAGCAACCAGCAACCAGAATCCAGCCACCACTTTATTAATAATTGTTAAATTTCCCGATGCTTTTCCTATTTATTTTGTAATCTTGTATTTCCAATTTCGGGCGTATCTGAAAACGGTATAAATAAGCAGATTAGAAAAATTAAAAAAAATGAATATCGCATTATTTGGTAAAACAATATCTGAAGATACCAAGCCTTATATTCAGCAAAT
This sequence comes from Bacteroidales bacterium, assembly GCA_021107915.1. Taxonomy (GTDB): domain Bacteria; phylum Bacteroidota; class Bacteroidia; order Bacteroidales; family JAIORY01; genus JAIORY01. The sequence continues at coordinate 2,661 of JAIORY010000213.1, forward strand.
AGTAAGTAAGCTTGAAGAAGTTAATGCAAAAATAATAGTCTTTGCCCCTTATTATTCCAATATCAAATCTGAAATTATTTTTAATTCGGAGGTTGTTGTTTTTAATAATCACAACGAATTACCAAAAAATACTGACTTCTTGTTTTCGATAGGAGGAGATGGTACTTTGCTTGATACACTTACTTTGGTTCGTGATTCGGGAATACCAATTGTAGGAATAAATGTTGGTCGTTTGGGGTTTTTATCCAGTATTTCAAAAGACGAAATTTGTATTGCAATCGATAATATTATTAAAGGAGAATACACACTTGACAAGCGAGCCTTGCTAAAAATTAATGAACCTGAAAATTTATTTGGTGATCTTAATTATGGTCTGAATGAATTATCTGTCAGCCGAAAAGAATCTACTTCACTTATTGTAGTTCATGTATATGTTGATGATATTTTTTTGAATTCATATTGGGCAGATGGAATAATTGTTTCAACACCCACAGGCTCTACTGCTTATTCGCTGAGTTGCGGTGGACCGTTTATTACTCCCGGCTCAAAAAACATTGTTATAACTCCAATTGCACCACACAATTTAACGGTCAGACCTGTCGTTATAAGTGATGATAGCACAATCAGGATAAAAGTTGAAGGAAGAGATAAAAACTTCTTTGTTAGCCTTGATTCTCGTTTCGAGAAAATAGATTCCTCTATTGAAATTGAAATTGTAAAAGGTGATTTTGAAATTAATCTGGTTCAATTGAAAAACAAAGATTTTTTCTCAACAATACGCGATAAATTGAAATGGGGATTAGATGTTAGAAATTAATATATTAAGCATTAGTATTATCGGGAAAAAGTAATATTTTTGCAC
>JAIORY010000427.1 GCA_021107915.1 Bacteroidales bacterium
CATTTGTTTAGCGGAAAAAAACTTGTCTTTTTCTTACATCAACAAAAAATTGCCCCTCCTGTATTATAATTTTTCTTTGGATTTAACAATCATTTTATGCTAAGACACATTCTATGTCTGATTCAATCTATGCATTGAAATCAGCATTGATATGACTTTGTAATTCAGAAATTTAAAAATTATAATATTATGAAAACGAAAATATTTTCAACAGTAATATTACTGTTTATAATTTTATCTGATTCATATTCACAGGAAATTCATGGTTTTGTTTATGAATTTGATAAAAATAAAAATGAAGTTGCTATTCCCGGAGTAAATGTTTATTGGGAGAATACAACAAAAGGAATAAGCACAAATGCAGAAGGACATTTTGAACTTATGTATCCCGAAAAAACAAAGCAGGAACATTTTAATCTTGTAATTAGTTTTATCGGATATAAAAATGACACTCTGCAAATTGAGAGAAAACAGTTAGAAAAGAAAAAAAATGATAGTGATAATGATAACCATGAACATTTAAAAATCACTTTATCATTAAATAAGGAACTTCAGGAAATTGAGATTATCAGCAAAGTTCCGGGAACTCATTATTCGAGGATAAACCCAATACTGACAAGTGAGATCACAGAAGCAGAATTACAAAAAGGAGCTTGCTGTAATCTTTCCGAAAGCTTTGAAACAAATGCTTCGGTGGATGTTTCGTATAGCGATGCTATTTCGGGAGCTAAACAAATAAAATTACTCGGACTGGCAGGAATGTACAGCCAGATATTGATAGAAAATCTTCCGAATTTGAGAGGTCTGGCAACTTCTTACGGACTGGGATATATTCCGGGAAACTGGATGGAATCCATTCAAATCTCGAAAGGAACTTCCTCCGTAAAAAATGGCTATGAATCAATTTCGGGACAGATAAATGTGGAATTTAAGAAACCTGATTCAGGTGAGAAATTTTTCTTTAATACTTACACAAATAATTTTGGTAAACTCGAAGGAAATATAAATTCCGCATTCAAAGTCAACGACAACTGGAGTACAATTCTTCTTGTTCATGGCGAGAATCTTCAAAATAAAATTGATAATAATGAAGATGATTTCCTTGATATTCCTTTGATAAAGCAATACAATATTTTAAACCGGTGGAAATATACCGGTCATAAAAATATCAAAGGGCAATTTGGAATTAAAATCCTTGAAGAGAAAAGAAGTGGTGGAAAAATGGATTTTGAAAATTTTAATGGTGTTCAAAATACCGAATTTTACGGATTTGATGTTAACACAAAACGCTATGAATTATTTACAAAATCTGCTTTTCTTTTTAATCGCCCTTTTACTAATATTGCTTTAATTCAATCATTTATTCATCACCGGCAAAATTCCTTTTTCGGATTAAACAGTTATGACGGAATTGAAGATAATTATTATGCTAATCTGATGTTCCAATCATATATCGGAAACACAAATCATACTTTTACAACAGGCTTGAGTTATGTTTACGATAATTTTGATGAATCCCTAAATGACAGTCTTTTTTCGAGAAAAGAAACTGTTCCCGGAACATTCTTTGAATATACTTATAAAAATTATGATAAAATAACAGTAATCTTAAGTATGAGGGCTGATTTCCATAATATTTACGGGACATTTTTTACACCGCGCTTTCACTTTAAATATGATTTGAATGAAAGCACGATTATTAGAGGATCAGCCGGCAAAGGCTATCGAACTCCAAATGTAATTGCTGATAATAGTTTTCTTTTATTAAGTTCAGGAAATCTGAATATCAGTAATGATATAAAAATGGAAGAAGCATGGAACTACGGAATAAACCTGACAAAATATTTTAAGATTTCATCGCGCGACTTAACTTTCAACATTGAGTTTTATCGCACCGATTTTGTCAATCAGGTTATTATCGACCGCGATCAGGATATAATGAATATTTATATTTATAACCTTAACGGGAAATCTTATTCTAATTCTTATCAGGTAGAAGCCGGTTACGAGCTATTCAAAGGTTTTGACATCCTTGCAGCTTTTAGGTACAATGATGTAAAAATGACTATTAATAATGAACTTGTCCGAAAGCCTTTGGTAAATAAATACAAAGGTTTAATCAATTTGTCTTACGCAACAAATCTTAATAAATGGCAATTTGATTTTACAACTCAATTTAACGGCGATAGCAGAATTCCATCAACAGAAGGAAATCCTGAAATGTATCGTAGAGATACGGAATCTCCGGCTTATACAATTATCAATGCTCAAATAACAAAATATTTCAGGAAATGGGAAATTTATATTGGTGGCGAAAATCTTACAAATTTCAAACAGGAAGACCCCATCATTGCAGCAGATGACCCTTTCGGGGAATATTTTGATTCTTCTTTGGTCTGGGGACCAATAATAGGCAGAAAAATATATGCAGGAATACGAGTACGAATAAAATAATTATTTACAAACAATTAAATTAAAAAATTATGAAAACAACAAACAAAATTTTTACAGTAATGATCATAGCTTTATTTATGATCACAGCAATTAACACAAATGTTTCAGCTCAAAAAGCAGAAAAATATGATGAGTGTAAAATTAAAGTTTCGGCAACATGCAATAGTTGTAAAGCAAAAATTGAAAAAAATATTGCATTCGAAAAAGGTATAAAAGATGTAACTGTTAATCTTGAAACTAAAGTTGCAACACTCAAGTACAAATCAGACAAAACTAATCCGGAAAAGTTACTTAAAGCAATTGAAAAGCTGGGTTACAAAGCCGAATTAGTAAAACCAATTAAAGCAACAGAGAAATTAAAAAAATGTAATGAACCTGTTCCTTGCAGAAAAAAGAAGTGTGGGGATAATAAAGGTGGAAAATAATACTCGTTTAATTTTGTTTTAAAATGAGAAGATCACAAACATTATCAAATTAACAATGATTTTATCTTAGGCAAAGTTAATTGTTATTATTGAATTAGGGAATAGGGAGAATAAAGGAAATAGGGGAATAAGAGAAACCCTACACCTTTATTCCCTTATTCTCCTATTTATCCTCAATCCCGAATTCTAAGACTAAAACAAACATTGATCTTATCCAATTTTTTTGTATTATTGTAACTAATCTCAAAATGATTGAAAATAATAGAATTGAAAATAATAGTATCTTTGATTTATGAATAATAAAGAAAAGCATATAGTTAAACTGATAAAATCCAGGATTTATCAAAAGAACCCGGATGCAGAAGTGATATTGTTTGGCTCACACGCGAGAGGAGAAGCTCAAACAGACTCAGATTGGGATATTTTGATTCTTTTAAATAATTTGAATGTTGATAGAAAAACAGAAAAAGAATATAGAGAAGAACTTTTTGATATAGAACTTGAAATAGGCGAACCTATATCAACTTTTGTTTTTTCAAGAAATGATTGGGAGACAAGACATTCAATAACACCATTATATCAAAATATAAAACAAGAAGGAATTAGTTTGACATGACAGGGCTTAAAGAAGACTATATAAATT
>JAIORY010000392.1 GCA_021107915.1 Bacteroidales bacterium
AGATTTGCCTTTATTGCATCGGTATGAATACGGTAATTAATTTTTGTAAGATTGCGTTTTATATCCCAACCCAATAATTTCTGTTCTTCGTCTTTTAATCGTTGAAACTCTTTTATCAGGAAAATCTTAAACTTTGGAGAAATCCACGAAGCAAACTCAAAAGCAATGTCTTTATGTGCATAAGTTCCACCGTATCGCCCGGCTTTGGCAATAATACCAATGGAGTTTGTTTTCTGTACCCACTGTTTTACAGAAAGAGCAAAACGATTTAAACCTGCTTGATTTTTAATTCCCTCGAATTCGGGGGAATTAAAATTAGGGTTGTAAATTTCTTCCCAAATACCAAGAAATTCAATGGTGTTTTTATTTCTCAGCCATTTTTCGATAAGCACAAGTCCGTTATCAATATCACGAACCATATCGGTTAATGAGATGTAATCTTGCTCTTTGGTTGAGATAATAGTTATTTCACTTCCCTGAACATCTATTTTTTTGTTTTTCTTACTCATCTTTCAACTCAATTTTAGCAAGGTTTTCGGCAATGCGTTTATTCAAAACGGATTCTTCTTTTAACTGTTCTTCAAATTCGGTTTTTAAACTTGTAAAGCGTTCGTTAAAATCAAAGTCATCTTCTTCATCAGCCAAACCAACATATCGCCCAGGCGTTAAAACATAATCAAGTTCCTTTACACGCTCAATACTTGCTGCATTACAAAAGCCTTTTACATCTTCATAATCACCATCAGGGTTTCTCCAGTTGTGATAAGTATTGGAAATTAGTTTAATATCTTCATTTGAGAGTTCACGAGTTCTACGGTTTATTAGATGTCCCATATTTCGGGCATCAATAAAAAGTATCTCTTTGCTTCGGTCTCTGTATTTTCCGTTGCTTCTGTTTCGGCTCATAAACCACAAAGAAGCAGGTATTTGTGTATTTAAAAAGAGTTTGGCAGGTAGATTTACAATGCAGTCAACCAAACCTTCTTCAATCAAGTTTTTTCTAATTTCTCCTTCACCAGAAGTTTTAGAAGTCAAAGAACCTTTTGCCAAAACAAAACCAGCTTGTCCGCTTGGTGCGAGATGATACATAAAATGTTGAATCCACGCATAATTTGCATTTCCAGTTGGTGGTGTTCCAAATTGCCAGCGTCCATCTTTGCGGAGTAAATCGCCACTCCAATCACTTACATTAAACGGTGGATTTGCAATTATGTAATCTGTTTTCAGGTCTTTATGAGCATTGTTTAAAAATGAGCCTTCATTATTCCATTTTACTTGCGAACTGTCAATACCACGAATAGCAAGATTCATTTTTGCCAGTCGCCAAGTTGTTTGATTGCTTTCCTGTCCATAAATGGAAATGTCGTTTATCTTTCCCTTGTGTTCTTCTACAAATTTTTCAGATTGTACAAACATTCCACCAGAACCACAACAAGGGTCAAATACTCGTCCTTTGTATGGCTCCAACATTTCAATCAATAATTCTACAACACTTCTTGGAGTGTAGAACTGTCCTCCTTTTTTACCTTCTGCAAGTGCAAATTCTCCTAAGAAATATTCAAAAACGTGTCCGAGAACATCAGCACTTCTTGATTTGGCATCGCCCAAAGCAATGTTTCCAATCATATCAATAAGTTCACCCAAACTTGTAGGGTCAAGATTTTGTCGAGCGTAAACTTTAGGCAAAACACCTTTCAATGATGGATTTTCCTTTTCGATAGCGTCCATTGCTTCGTCAACCGTTTTTCCAATGGTCGGTTGTTTTGCTTTTGATAAAAGAAAATCCCAACGAGCATCACTTGGCACAAAGAACACATTCTCCGCTTTGTATTCTTCTTTATCTTCTGGGTCGGCAAATTCATATTCACCTTCCTTAGAATTGAGTTTATCATATAACTCTTCAAAAGCATCAGAGATGTATTTTAAAAATATCAGTCCAAGAACAACGTGTTTGTATTCAGCTGCATCAATATTTTTTCTCAGTTTGTCAGCCGATTTCCATAGTTGTTTTTCCAATGGTTCGTCTGTTCCGTTATTATTCTTTTTTGCCATATATTTTAGTTTCCTTTATTCGTTAAAATTCTTTTTTTTAATACACACTACACTATGCACATTATTTCGCCTTTATCTATTGTAATGTTTTGATTATTTTTCTATCAGATATTATTATGCCTAAAACGTAATAACTTCACATTAAGTGTCAAATGTAAATCAAATATTATAAAAAAACAAATATCTAACAGAGAAAAATGTCAGCCAAAAAATCAGTTTCAGCACTCCAAAAAACAACAATCAAAACTTCTCATCATATTTCGTCCACAACCAATCGCCAAGTTCCCAAGCTTTGTCAATGACTTTATTGCCGGATTCATCAGTATATTTTGTAAGATATTTTACTGTTTTCTTTGGGCTTTTATCATAAAGTTCTAAGGCTTCGGCTTCGATAAGTTTTTGATTTGAGAAGAAATCATTTTGCATAGGAATCCAAACAGCGTCAAGGTCTTTGCGCATGTTTCCCCATCGCTGGGCGGTTAAAGTTCCGAGGCGGTTAAATGCCCACCATGCAGATTCTCTGGTATATCCTTTAGTACGCCCGGGTGTTTTGTATGATTCAGGAAGATCGGTTATACTGCAATAAACAGGAACATAAATCGAAGAAGCTACATTATCCATTGCCAGCCATGCAACGCCGCCAATTTCATCAGGGAGCCAATCGCGGCATTGAATTAATGTTGCATACATTGTGTACCAACGTGCGATAGTTCTTTCGCCACGCCATCCCCAGCCGCCGTTTATCTTAAATATCTTATTCATGTCGTAAGGCATAAAAGGATTGGCAAGTGGAGAAATAATTGTTTTCCCGTCATCATCAGTAACAGTAATATCTTTAACAAAATTAAAAGGAGTTCCTTCGAAGTAATCTTTAAAAATATTTGCGATTTGTGCAAGAGTTACTTTTTCATCCGGTTTAACCGAGAAAGGATAATTTTCGGCATTAGGATCGAGATGAAGTGAGGGAGCAACAAGGTCAAATACACGCCACTCTCTTCTTCGTGATGCAATAGATGTTCTGCTGTGAGGTGCATAAGCATAACAAAATCTGAATTCTTCTTTTGATGGATCCCACCAGCCACTATCTTTTGCTACCTGAAAAACATTTTCGGAAGCCATGAAATAATCAGGGTTATTAAGGTCAATCTCTTTAATTGTGCTGGCATTTGCATTAACTCCAATATGATCGTCGGGGACACGCTGAGCAGCCCAGATAGAGCCAACTTTTCCTTTTCCCAAACCAACGATTTCAAAATGCCAAACCTCATTTTTATCGGCTATTGTCAGACATTCACCAACATCAATATATCCGTATTTTTTAGTTAATTCACCTGCCATTTTTATTGCATCTCTTGCAGTAATATTTCGTTCCAGCATAAGTTTAACAAGTGCCTGACAGTCGATCAAACCATTTTCGGAAAACAATATTTCTCT
>JAIORY010000209.1 GCA_021107915.1 Bacteroidales bacterium
TTTCTCTTAGATGCCATGGCTCTAATATACAGAGCATATTATGCACTTAACAAAAATCCCAGAATAAATTCAAGAGGATTGAATACCTCTGCCATTCTCGGTTTTGCAAATACAATGTTTGATGTGATAAAAAACGAAAAGCCCACTCATATCGGAGTTGCTTTCGATACACAAGCTCCCACTGTACGTCATGAGGAATTTACAGCATATAAAGCAAATCGTGAGGCAATGCCCGAAGATATTGCAATATCAATTCCATACATAAAACAACTTATTTCTGCATTTAATATTCCTATACTTTTTGTTGATGGCTACGAAGCTGATGATGTAATCGGTACTTTATCGAAAAAAGCTGAAGAAAATGGTTTTGAAATATATATGATGACACCGGATAAGGATTTCGGGCAATTGGTTTCCGACAATATTTTTATGTACAAACCTCCACGCATGGGAAATAAAGCTCAAAAACTTGGAGTGGAAGAAATCTGTGAAAAATATAAACTGAAAAGACCGGAACAATTTATTGATATTTTGGGTCTTTGGGGCGATGCTTCCGATAATATTCCCGGTGTACCCGGAGTCGGGGAAAAGACTGCCATTAAACTGATCGGAGAATTCGACAGTCTGGAAAATCTTCTTAAAAACACCGATAAACTCAAGGGAAAACTTAAAGAAAATGTTGAGAATTTTAGTGGACAGGCAATTGTTTCCAAAGAGCTTGCAACAATTATTCTTGATGTCCCGATTGATTTTATTGAAGATGATCTGAAAATAAAAGAGCCGGATACAGATGTTCTGAAAACACTTCTTGACGAGCTTGAATTCAGAGCATTTGCAAAACGTGTTTTTACTGAAATTTCTATAAAAAAATCAGGTAAACTAAAACCCGATGAAATACAAGGTGATCTTTTTGGTGATGATGTTTTTCAGTCAAATAATCAAATTAAAGATACCGATCATCAATATCATTTGGTTGACACAAAAATAGAACGGGAAAAACTTATCAAGAATCTTCTTCAACAAAAAAATATTTGCTTCGACACCGAAACTACCGGGGTTGATGCAAACAACACCGAGCTTGTTGGAATGTCGTTTTCTTACAAAACAGGCGAGGCATATTATATTCCTTTACCGGAAAATTATGATGATGCTTTGTCGATAGTTTTGGAATTTGTAAATGTTTTTGAAAACCCCGAGATTGAAAAAACAGGACAAAATTTAAAGTTTGATATTTCTGTTTTAAAATGGTACGAAACTGAGGTAAAAGGTAAATTATTCGACACCATGCTGGCTCATTATCTCATCGAACCGGAAATGCGTCATAACATGGATTATCTCGCAGAAACTTATCTTAATTATAAGCCTGTTTCCATTGAAAGCCTTATCGGGAAAAAAGGAAAAAACCAAAGCAGCATGAGGGATGTAAATATCAACATTGTGAAAGATTATGCTTGCGAGGATGCTGATATTACACTTCAACTCAGAAATGTTTTTATTCCAAAACTTAAAGAAAGTAAAACCGAAAATTTATTTAAAAATATTGAAATTCCTTTGATACCTGTTCTTGCCTCAATGGAAGCAGAAGGAGTAAAACTTAATATTGATGTTCTTAAAGATTTTTCAATTCAACTTGCTGATGAAATTTCAGAAATTCAAAAACAAATATTCGAAAAATCGGGAATAGAATTTAATATTGCCTCACCAAAACAATTAGGAGAAATTCTTTTTGAAAAATTGGTTATTACGGATAAACCAAAACGAACAAAAACCAAGCAATATTCTACCGGAGAAGATGTACTCAGAAAACTCATTAATAAACACCCGATTATTCAGAACATTCTGGATTTTCGTTCTTTAACAAAATTAAAATCAACTTATGTTGATGCTTTGCCAAATTTAATAAATCAAAGAGATAGCAGAATTCACACATCCTACAATCAGGCAGTTACTGCAACAGGGCGTCTGAGTTCCAATAATCCTAATCTTCAAAACATCCCGATAAGAACAGAAAAAGGTAGGGAAATACGAAAAGCTTTTGTCCCGAGAAATGATAATTACACTTTGCTTGCTGCCGATTATTCTCAGATCGAACTCAGGATTATCGCCGAACTAAGCAAGGACGAAGGAATGATGAATGCCTTTTTGAATAATATTGATATTCATTCAGCAACTGCTTCAAAAGTTTATAATGTTCCTCTTGAAGAAGTTACAAAAGATATGCGTAGAAATGCCAAAACTGTGAATTTTGGAATTGTCTATGGAATTTCTGCTTTTGGTTTGTCCGAGAGATTGAATATCCCACGTAAAGAAGCACAAGAAATTATCGATCAGTATTTTGATAAATATCACGGAGTAAAAAAATATATGAATTCTACAATTCAGTTTGCACGAGAAAACGGATTTGTAGAAACTATTATGGGACGCCGAAGGTATTTGCGCGATATAAATTCAAATAACGGAACTGTACGTAGTTTTGCTGAGCGGAATGCTATCAACGCACCGATACAAGGCTCCTCAGCCGATATGATAAAAATTGCAATGATCAATATTTTTGATGAATTTGAAAAACTTAATTTAAAGTCAAAAATGATTCTTCAGGTTCATGATGAATTGATTTTTGATACTCACAAAAACGAACTCGAAATAGTAAAACCTATTGTTGAAGAAAAAATGAAAACTGCTATTAAAATGAATGTGCCGGTGGTGGTTGACATGAACACCGGGAATAATTGGTTGGAAGCACATTAAACCTTTGTAAATATTTATTTCATCAAATATGTAACGTAATTTACGTAATTATTTTACGCTTTTTACAAAATAATTATTAAACTATTTTTACACTTTATTTAAATAAAGAAATTGCTAAAAGTCACAGAAGTAAACAAAGCATCATGAGAAAAATAAAAATAATTATCTTCATCATCCTCGTATGTAGCATCAATAAAATATATGCTCAAAATCAATTCACACCTTACGATGATATTCCGGGCGTGATAAAAAGCTACAAACCTGCATTTCAGGATAACTTTGCTGATTGGGCTAAAATGTTGTATCAATACCCCGTAAATTTCTTTGAAATTTCTCAGGAATTTGATACGTATATTTCACAACATCAGGGAGAAAAATCACCTGAAATCCGGTATTTTAAAATCTGGCATCGTGCTATAAGCCCGTATGTTTTAAATGATGGAACAATAAAACTATCTGATATTGATGCTTATTACAAAAACCTTTACGAATCTCAAATCAATGCTTCAAAGAGACCTTTGCTTGATGGCAAATCAAATTCTAACTGGACATTTCTCGGACCCAAAGAAACATTTTGGCTTAACGAATCCGGCAGTACATCTGCCCCCGGTCCATGTCCGTGGCAGGTAAACGTTTATTCTTTCGACGTAGCATCAACCGATAATGATGTGCTTTACTGTGGCACCGAAACAGGTTTTGTAAATAAAACAACTGATAAAGGTATTAACTGGCAATT
>JAIORY010000281.1 GCA_021107915.1 Bacteroidales bacterium
CCAAACTAACAAATTTGTTATGGAAGATGGTAAATGGAAATATACCATGAAATAAATTGGTCCTGTTCTGCCACGAATTTGATATGAGAGGGAAGTCGGAAGATGGAAGACAGAAGACAGAAGACGGAAGTCAGAAGTCAGAAGTCGGAAGTTAGAAGATGGAAGTTAGAAGTTGGAAGTCGGAAGTTGATAAAAAAGAAAATTATCTGATGATAAAGTTGAAGTCAGAAGTACTGACTTCAACTTTCAAACTCCAAACTTCTAACTTCTGTCTTCGGGCTTCAATCTTCAATAATGGAAATACCAATTAAATTAACCAGCTATGAAATCAATAATATTTACAATTATTTTTCTCTGGAGCAGCCTAATCATAGCTCAGGTAGAACCTTTGGTTAATAACAACTGGCAAACTTATCAATGGCCTTATAATGCTTACTATCCTGAATCAACAACCGGTGTTAACGGACACATGGGTAATGGTTGCTGGATTACAGCTATGTCAAGGGTGCTTCATTACTGGCAATTTCCAGAAAATGGAAATTCCATTTTGGATTTTACCGACTATGAAGGTTATTATTGGTATTGCAATTATGAGGAACTTGATTTGGATTATTCCATGATGCCTTACGAACTTGCTGAAGATGCAACTCAGGATGAATACGACCAGACTGCAAAACTGTTTTATGCATGTGGTGCAATAGGTGCAAGTATCAAAGTTGGCTGGGAAGGTGGAATCGACTCTTTGATAAGGGTACTACCTTATTACCTTAATTATGATACAACTTTAAGGGTTATTCGGCGTTGGCATTATACAAAAGATGAATGGATTGCTCTATTTAAAAGTGAATTGGATAACGGACGACCTATTTTAATAGGAGGACGAACAGAAGATAGTCCGGCTCCTTGGGAACCGGGTAATTATGAAGGACACTTTTTTGTATGTGATGGATATAATGCCGATGGCAAGTTTTACATTAACTATTCATTTGGGGGTATTTATGGTTATTATGATATTGATTCAATGGATATGTTTCCGTCTTACCACGAGGCATTGATCAATCTAAAACCCGGGAGCAATAATTCCGGAGTGGAAAACAGTAAAAAAGAATTTATTAATGTTAAAATAGTACCAAATCCTGTAACAGAATCATCTGCAATAATTATCAATTCAATTGAAAGAAAGATAATACAAATTGAATTATACAATCTTAATGGCTCCTATATTAAAACAATTTATAAAGGGAAAATTGAATTAGGAAATACTGCTATCGGTATAAAAAAAATGGGATTAAATAGTGGAATATACTTACTTAAATTATCAGCAAATGGTCAATCATTTATAAAAAAAATAGTCTTCAGATAATTACTAATTTTTAAAAAATAATCAAATATATCTAACAAATGAATGATTTCATTCATTACCGGCAAAAAAAAAACATACATCTTTATTTATTGATATTTTCTATATTTTTTATATCTATTTGTTTTTTTCAAATTAAAAATTTAAATGCTCAAGAACAATTTAATATTACCGAATATTTGGAATCATTAGGCAACTATCATGACGACTCACTTGCTCATATACTTTACAAAAAAAGTCAGGATTTTATTAACGCCGATTCTCTCGAAATTGCAAATGAATTATTAGTTTATAGTATTGAAATTGCCCAAGAACAGAATGACACCCTGTTGATTGGGTCTTGTAAATTAACACAAGGAAAAGTTTTTAATGAACTTTTAAATTACAGAAATTCCTTTCAAGCATATAATAGTGCTTATGATATTTCAAAGCAATCTAATGATACCGTTTTGATGATACAAGCAATGAATGGCATTGAGAGGTATTACTATCAATTGGAATTAATTGATTCTGCAATTACATACTGTGTAGCTGCTTTAAATATCAATAAGTTAAGAAATAATTACACCGAACTTTCAGATAATTATGGCAGGTTATATTCTTACCAACGATATACTACCGGAGAGGTGTTACTAAATACTTTTGTACTTGACGGATTAATAGACTCCAGTTTAAAGGCTGCAATAAAATCAGAAGACCGCAGCTTATTATGTTATGTGATTACCGGATTTGGCTTAGCAAAATATGATACAGATATTGAAAAAGCATTCGAATATATGCAAGCAGCAAGAGACTCGGCAAGAAAACTGCCGGCACCTTCAAAGGAACTGGTTTATACCTTAACTAAATCAAGTGTAATTTGTTTACGATACAATCAGACAAAGCAGGCAAGGATTTATCTATATGAAGCATTACCATTAGCTGAAAAAACAAATTACACAAGTCAACTTACACATATTAATTTTCTAATGGGGGATTTGCTTAATGCTGAAGATTCAATTACACAAGCAATACCATATTATTATAAAGCTATTGAATTAGCCGAAAAATACCGTCATAAATATTATCTACCTTTTATTTATAATACATTATTCGAAATTTATCAATCAAATGAAAATCTTGATAAAAGTGATAAGTTTCAACAGAAATACATGGAAGTTTTTAGAAAAAACCATAACAGGGAAATGAATATTCAGATTGCAAAATTATCTGCAAAATATCAGATAGATAGTAAAAACGAAACTATTGATGATCTTACAATTATTAATAATCAAAAGAAAATAATAATTGCAAACCAAAAGAGATTTATTATTCTTTTACTAATTACTTTTTTAGCTGTTAGTACTTTATTAATCATTTTATATCGCCAACTGAAAAAAATTAGAAAGGCACATTGGAAGCTTTCACAAAATACATTAGAACTGAATATAAAAAATAAAGAGATTGCTGAACTTAAGAAAAAAAGAGACCTTAAATTAGAAGTTGTTCATGATGAATTAAAAGACAAATTAGAAGAACTGTTTGTGAACCAGGAAATATTCACTAACAAAAATTTAACTCTTAGTTCAACAGCTATGACTTTAAAAACCAATACTTCCTATTTATCAGCACTAATTAATAAAGATTATAAATGCAACTTCAATCAATTTGTAAACAAATATCGTATTGAAAAAGCATGTGAATATTTAAGAAACAGGAAAATGGATATTTACTCAGTAGAAGGTATTGCTGAAATGGTTGGGTTTAAATCTAAATCAGCATTTAACCAAGCATTTAAAGATACTACGGGAATTACTCCTTCAACTTTCAGAAATAATACAATTAAATTACAACAATTATAAAAACTAATGAAATGAAACATTCATAATTGATTATATAATGAAACTTGAAATTGGATATTAGAAATTCAGAAGAAGTAAAAATTTCTAATTTCTAATTTCCAATTTCTATATTTTGAACTTATAAGATGTAATCCAATATAAAAGTATAAACTACAAAAATACAAACACATGAAAAATCTAATTAACATATCAATCTTAATAATCATAGGTGTTACTTTGTTTAATAAATCCTATGCACAGAAAACAAATCCGGCAATTATTGAAAAT
>JAIORY010000324.1 GCA_021107915.1 Bacteroidales bacterium
TAAGTAGCAAAAATAAAAAAAGTCCCGTAACTTCCGGGACTTTTATATTAAAATTACAGTAGAACCGAATTTTTATTTTTTCTTGTTACTGCTTTTTTTAGATTTTTTATCTGCTTTTACTTTAATTGGCTTTTCTCCAATAAGGTCGTAAGCTATAGGGCTTGCTACAAACAACGATGAGTAAGTACCTACCATAACTCCAACTAATAATGCAAATGTAAATCCTCGAATTATCTCACCACCAAAAATAAAGATTGTAAGCAACACTACTAATGTTGTACCTGAAGTATTAATGGTACGAGCCAATGTGCTGTTCAATGCATTATTCATGTTGACTTTTAGTTCTTTCTTTGGAAATAGTTTAATATATTCCCTGATACGGTCAAAGATAATTACAGTATCGTTAATAGAATATCCAATAATTGTAAGTATTGCCGCAATAAATGCCTGATCAATCTCAAGATTAAACGGCATTATCGTATAGAACAATGAGAACAACGAGATAGTTATTAAAGAATCGTGGAAAAGTGCAATAACACCGGAAAGTCCGTATTGCCATTTCTTAAATCTTAGTGCGATGTAAATAAAGATCACTATAAGTGCAAAAATAATTGCCATTACGGCTTTATTCCTGATGTCATCGGCAATAGTTGGTCCTACTTTTTGAGAACTTAAAATCCCAAGCAGTTTGTTTTCCATATCCGAATCTGAAACAAAATCTTGGTATTCCATAGATTTATCTTCAAAATAATCTTTCAATCCATTAAAAAGTTTACTCTGGATTATTGAATCAACTTCTTTTGCATCGTTATCGATCATATATTTTGTGGTGATTTTGATCTGCTTGCTCGGACCAAATGTTTTAACTTCCGGTGGAGCCTCAGCAAATTCAATTTCCAATGATTTTCTGATGTCATTTGTCGATACATCCTGATCGAATCTTACAACATAAGTTCTACCTCCTGAAAAATCAACACCATAATTCAAACCTCTTGTAACTAAAGAACCTATTCCGATAATGATTATTAATGTAGAAATTATATATGCTGTTTTACGCATTTTTAAGAAATTGAAGTTTGCGTTTACAAGAACGTTTTTAGTATATTTATTACTGAAGTTTACTTTTTTGTTTTTGTTTAACAAAGCAGTAAATACCATACGAGAAATAAAGATTGCAGAAAATAATGATGAAAGGATACCAATAATAAGTGTAGTGGCAAAACCCTGAACAGGTCCTGAACCGAATATAAATAGAACAGCACCTGTAAGTAATGTAGTTACGTTACCATCGATAATTGCTGAGTAAGCATTTTTATACCCGTCAGCAATGGCAAGACGAACGCCTTTACCTGCTCTTATCTCTTCTTTAATACGCTCGTAGATGATTACGTTAGCATCCACAGCCATACCAAGTGTAAGCACAATACCCGCAATTCCCGGCAAGGTAAGTACAGCTTGCAACGAAGCAAGTACACCAAATAAGAAAAAGATATTAGTTAATAATGCAAGGTCGGAAACCAATCCGGCTCTGTTGTAATAAAATATCATGTAAATAAGTACAAGCACAAAAGCTATCACAAACGACCATAATCCGGCAGTTACAGCTTCATGTCCGAGTGAAGGACCAACAACTGCTTCTTCAACAATTCTTGCCGGAGCCGGTAATTTACCTGCTTTAAGAATGTTTGCAAGGTCTTTTGCTTCTTCAATACTCATGTTTCCACCGGAAATTTCGGAACGACCGGTTGGTATTTCAGAGTTTACATTTGGATGAGAATATACATAATCATCAAGAACAATTGCAATTTGTTTTCCTATGTTATCACCGGTAAGTCTTTTCCAAACACGAGCTCCATCCGAGTTCATATTTATTGTAACTGCAACCTCACCATTTTGAGAATAATCCTGACGTGCATCAACGATAACATCACCGCTGAGTGCACATTCCCCATCACGTGAAGTTACTTTTAAAGCAACAAGTTCAAGAACTTCAGGGCGACTTGCATCAGGCTTAACTGTCCATGCTAACTTAAGATTTCGTGGAAAAATCTTTTTTGTTCTCCTCATCATATTGTTAATCATTGAGGTATCTTTAATAGATGCCCAGCCAACTGTAGCACCATTTCCTGCTACATATTGTCCTTGTTCGTTTTGATAATATGCAGGAGTAAGGTATGCATATAATGGGTTTTCTTTTGCGTAATCATCAAATGATTTATCTTGTTTACCCATCTCTGAAGATGTGTCTCCTTCAATTTGATCAAGAAGTGTAGTTTCTTCTTCAATAGTTTCTTCGCCGGTTTTTGTTTCGATAGTTTCTTCTTCTACTATCGTAGTTTCTTCTACTTCAGAACCGGTTTCTTTGGTTTGTGCTTTTTCGCTTTCATTTTCTAAAAAACCATCAGATAGAAGGTTTTTTCTGAGTGTTTTGTTGGCTTCTCCAAAGTAATTTTGAATTTCAGAAAAACTGTAAGTTTCCCAGAATTCGAGTTTAGCTGTACCTTGTAAAAGTTTTCTTACACGCTCCGGGTCTTTAATACCGGGTAACTCAACAAGTATTCTTCCCGATTGTGCAAGTCTTTGAATATTTGGTTGCGCAACTCCAAAACGGTTGATACGTGTATTAAGAATGTTGTAAGCTCTGTCAATTGCTCCATCGGTTTCATTACGAATAACCTGAAGTACTTCTGCATTTGTTGATTTATAACTGATTTTGTCTTTTAACTCAACAGTATTAAAAACTAGAGACAGTGTTGCATTCGGATCAATTTCCTCGAAAGATTCGCCGAATAAAGTTACAAAGTCTTTCTGACTATCTTTTTGTTTTTGATACGTTAAAGTAAGGGCTTCCTGAAAAACAGCGTTTTGGCTATTGCCGGATAGTGCTTTTACAATATCTCCTACTTTAACCTCAAGTGTTACATTCATTCCTCCCTTTAGATCGAGTCCAAGGTTTATTTCTCTTTCTTTACATTCCTGATAAGTATATTTTCTTATTAATACATTATAGACCACTTTATTTGACATTGAATCCAAATAGTAGTTTTTTCTTGCATGTGCTATTGAATCAAATAAATATCCTTCTAATAGTTCATGTCCTTTTGAAAGTTCTTTTGCCAGAGTTGTCGTTGTTTCGTTTATTGAATATTTTTCTGCATTGTTTTCTACCTGAGTAGTAAAAAATGTAAACGATAATTGAAACAAACATACTATGGCAAAGGTGATTGCAAAAAATTTAATAGCTCCTCTGTTTTGCATGTGTTAAGATTTTTTTAATTAAATTGTCTTCTGATTTTTTTAAGGGTGCAAAAATAGTATAATATTTTTTAATTCACAATTATATGTTTAAAGATTTCTGCTAAGTTTTCGGAATGACTAAAATGAGCTAAAATGCCGAGCTATGCTCGAGCATCCTCGAAGCTCCGCTTCGGGATTTAAAATGACTAAAATG
>JAIORY010000454.1 GCA_021107915.1 Bacteroidales bacterium
TAATTAACAATTGAATGATAAAAATTCCAAACATTTGGAGTAGGTTATTATTTCAATTATATTTTTCAACCTTAAAACCAAAAATATTATGAAAAAGTTAGTATTGTTTTTCTTTGTAATCACTATTTTATATTCTTGCAACAAGAATGAAAATGAGCCTGATCCGGTAGTAATCCCTCAATCTTCCGAATATACGATTTTTAATGTGGGTAGTTATTGGGTTTATGATTGGTATAAAATTGACACACTTGGAAATGAAACATCAATGAACAAAACCGATAGTATTTATGTTAGTAAAGATACTGTAATAAATGGGGAAACTTATAGATTATCAAAAGGAACAAGGTTTGGAAACATGCCTTATAGTTTCATTGTGCGTGATTCCAACAATTATATTGTAAATCAGGAAGGCAATATAATATTTTCAGCAACAAATTTTTCTGATATTTTATTTTCTGATTCTACTACTAATTTAGTATTTATAACATATCAAATGACAGATAAAGACAGTATTATTTCAGTTCCGGCAGGATCATTTGAAACCTATAATTGTCAAGGTACTGTAATTCCTCTAAATACTGGATATTCATGGGGTATCAGATATATAGATAAAAGATACGCTAAAGGAATTGGTCAAATTCTTAATACCTCTTATTATTTTAGTCAACCGGATTATATGGAACAACGACTTGTCAGATATCATATTGAGCAATGATTAGTATCTGTCTATAAAGTGCGAAAGTTATAATAAATACTTAAAATCACAAATGACAAGCTCCAAATTTCAAATAAATTCCAATAACCAAAATTTCAATGACCAAAACAGTTTCAAGCTGTTTTCAACATTTGACCATTGATATTTGGAATTTGTTTGTTATTTGATTTTTTGTTATTTGGTGCTTTATTTCAAAAATTACTGACTTTATGGATAAGCACTAATTAGAGTTGGTCTATAAAGTCCGGATATTAGGAATAATTTGAATATCGAACACCGATTAACGATTTTTGATTTCAGATTTTCAGCTAATTCGCAACAAGTTTAAACCCAATTCCATGAACATTCATAAGTTCTACAGAAGGATCTTCTTTCAGATATTTTCGTAATTTGGTAATATAAACATCCATGCTACGGGCATTAAAATAACTATCGTCTTGCCAGATATGAAGCAAAGCATCTGTTCTGTCAAGGACATTATTAAGGTTTTCACAAAGCATTTTTAAAAGCGCGGCTTCTTTAGAAGTCAGTTTTTGTGTTTTATCGTTAATTTTTAAAATCTGTCGATTATAATCAAAAAATAAATTATTGATTTTGAAGATGCTTTTATTTGACTGGTTTTCATTGTTATCACCTGTACGTCGCAATATTGCTTTTATTCTTACAAGCAACTCTTCCATGCTGAAAGGTTTGGTAACATAATCATCACCACCAATATCAAAACCTTTAAGTTTATCCTCCTGCATTGATTTTGCAGTAAGAAAAAGAATTGGGATTTCCTTGTTTGTTTGTCTAATTTCACTGGCAAGAGTAAAACCGTCTTTTACCGGCATCATCACATCAAAAATACAAAAATTAAAAGACTCGCTTTTAAAAGATTCATAAGCTTCCTGACCGTTTACACACAAAACTGTAGGATAGCCTTTTGCTTCGAGATATGACTTTAAAATTGTTCCTAAATTTTTATCATCTTCCGCCAGTAAAATTTTTGTTTTTGTCTTTTCCATTTTTTTGATGTTTTAATTGTTTAACAAAGGTAAGAATATTGTAAATTTTGTCCCTTTTTTCAATTCACTTTCCAAAGTAATTTTGCCATCATGCTTTTCAACTATCGCCTTAACATAATTCAATCCCAATCCAAAGCCTTTAAAATCATGGATATTTCCGGTTGATACACGATATAATTTCTCAAAAATTCTTTTCTGATCAGTTTTACTAATTCCTATTCCATTATCACTTATGGTGATATTTATTCCGCCTCCTGCATTTTCGGTTGAAATAATAATCTTCGGATCTTCAAGTGTATATTTATTTGCATTATCAAGCAAATTATAAACAACATTTGTAATGTGCATTTTATCAGCATTTAAAATACTATGATCTGCTTTGAGATTAGTTATAATTTCTCCATTTTTTCTCTCTACCTGTAGTTTTACATTTTTTATTGTATTCAGTATCAATTTATGAATATTAACATTTTCCTTTTTCATCGACAATCTGCCTTTATCCAAAACAGCAGTCTGTAAAATTTTCTCAGCCATCCCGCCAAGGCGTTTATTTTCCTCATCTATCATCCGGATATATGTTTCATAAATATCTTCCGATTTTCTGATATCTTTATCTTTTAATGCCTCACAAGCAAGCGAAATAGTAGAAATTGGTGTTTTGAATTCATGAGTCATATTATTGATAAAATCGTTTTTTATCTCAGAAAGTTTCTTTTGCTTAAAAATAGTATTTATCGTAAATGCAAATGAAAGTATTATCACTAATGTTAAAACAACAGAAATCAACAAAAGAACCCATAACCTACTAATCAAAAACCTTTTCATGTTTGGAAAATACATCATAAGATAACTCGGGCTTATTTGCATTTCGCTTGGATATAAAGTGAACGCAAAACCTTTGTTTAAAAGTTCACCGGGATATCTTCCTGTTTTCTGATATATAAGTCTGTTGAGTGAAGGAGTATAAATACCAAACTCAAATTGTGTGTTAATTCCTTTGTTTTTAAGTTCAATCGTCAATAAGGAATCAAGAATTTTTCTGTTTAGTTTTTCATCAATAGTAACTATTTTGCTATTGTCCATAAAGTTTTGAAAAATATCCTGCGCTAAACGTGAATTCTGCATAAACAATTCATGTTCTGTAGCACCACCAATCGAACTATTAAAATTATTTTTTAATGAATCAATGGATTGAAGCAAATTCGACCTGCGTGTATTTATTCTCATCTTTCTCTGAAGCTGTTTCGACATTTCAATTTTCTCAAGCTTTACCACAACTCTCGAAACCGCATCATCAACATTTCTAACGAAACTGCCTTCCTCAACTGTAATGGCATTTTTTATCCAGTAAACCTGTATCACCATTAAACCTATTAAGGCAAATGTTATTAAACTTATTATGATAATAATATTCTTTTTCATATCCTTTGATCAAAAACACAAAACTACCTCTTAAATTTATGATATACAGCTTTTTAACATTTTTTAACTTTTGTTAAAACCACTTAACATTTTATAATTATAATGCAATGTATTTTTGCTTCATCATAATTTAAAAAATTGGTTAATACCCGAAATTTTATGTTTGAATATATAATGTGCAAATAAAATAATTCATAAGGTTTTGGTTTTTGGTTAAGAAAAAAGCGGTTTGAAAATAGCCGCTTTTTTTGTTTCCCTATATTTCACAAATATTTCCTGATTTTTTTCTAATTTTAT
>JAIORY010000053.1 GCA_021107915.1 Bacteroidales bacterium
GGGTTTCAGGTTTCGGGTTTCAAGTTTCGGGTTTCGGGTTTCGGGTTTCAGGTTTCAATATCATCATCCTTGTGTGTTCAAATATAATTATAAATCTTAAATCTTAAATCCAAAATCATAAATCTTAAAACGGATACCCAATACCAAAATTCCATACAATATCATTAAATTTAATAGTATTGATTACCCATCGATGATCTACAGCTAAAGCAGGATTTCTAAGCGGAATTGCTCCATCTATTCTAAAAAGGAAAAAACCAAAATCGAATCTGAACCCAATTCCGGCATCAATAGCAAATTGATTTAGAAAAGTATTTATTTTGAAACTTCCATTGGGATAGGATATGTTTTCATTTAACAACCAAACATTTCCGGCATCTACAAAAAAAGCACCTTTCAGAAATTTATACATAAGGAAACGATATTCGAGATTTGCTTCCATTTTTAAATCACCCATTTTATCGAAGTCCAAATATGTACCTTGAAAAGCTCCCGGCCCCAACGATCGTATTTTCCATCCTCTCATATCATTTGCTCCACCTGCATAAAACCCTTTTTCAAATGGCAATACATCTGAATTACCGTAAGGAATGCCTATTCCAAACAAAGCATGAAATACCAGCGTATTGTCTTTGTCAATGATATTGTAATACCTAAAATCGAAGTCAACTTTAACGTATTGTGCATATTTTATATTCAAAACAGTGTACTTATTATCAGCATTGGTTGGTGCTTTAATAAAACTGTTTATGGCATTAAATAAATTTCCCGAAGTTTCAAAATTTCCTCTGAAATAGAAAAAATTCTTTTGCTTGTTGATATCCTGATTATTAAAAATGTAACTGTATTTTAAAGCTGCAATAAGATGATTAGTATATTGATCTTTTAATCTTAAGTCGGAAGAATTTTGTATGATAGAATCAAATTCTTTTGAAAGTGATACTTTAACTGAATTCATATCAAAAGGAGTAAAAATATGGGTTTCATATTCTGATTTAGACCAGTCGTAACTAAATGTAAAATTCGTAATATACCTTGTATATTTTGGTCGTTTCTGATAGTTGATACCGGTATTGATAGTTGTTTTTGGCTTATAAAATTTCGGGAATTGCGTTTGAGAAATCGGTATCAAAAACTTGGGAAAGTAAAGACTGGCTTCAACACCAGTTTCTATTGTATTAAAAAACAAAAATCCAGAAGAGTTATTATCTTCTTCCAAATCACTTGTCTTTTGAACTTCCATAGCACCCTTTAATTTTAAACGAAATATTTCGGCTCCCCTGAAAATATTTTTATTCTGATAAACAAGATTACCTCCAACACCAAGATCACCTCCTGAATTTGTTCCTTCAGCTTCTATTGAATATGATTGTACTTTTGATCTTGAAAGCTTAATATAGCAATTAAGAAGGTTTTCGTTGCCGGAATTATTGTGTATCGTATTAAATTGAATATTTGCATATTTAAACATTCTCAACGCAGCAAGGCGTTTGTATGTTTGTTGTTCCTTATTAAAAATATACAGTTGATCAGGGTGAATATATATTGATTGAATAATAGTTTGTGGTTTGATATTTAATTTATCATGATAAAGAAAATAATAATTTACATCAGGATTGCTTTTTGATAAAGATGGAATAGTTTTTACCAATGTATCAAATGGAAATTTATTGTTGCTTAAAGGATTATAGTTTGGATTAATAAAAATATTATTAATGTGATATTGTTTATGATCTTGTTCAGTATATTTATCATCTTTGTCCGGTGTAGGTGTTTTGCAATTTTTTATTGCGATTGTAATATCTAATTCATTGTTGTTGAATGCACTATCTATTTCATAATAAATATACTCACTATTAAAATAATAATATCCTTGATTTTTAAGAAAGGTAGCTATTTGCTCTCTTTCTTTCTCAAGTGTATAGGCACTATATATGTCGTTTTTGTGAAGCAGTGTATTAGCATTGTCTGATAAAGTAAAAAACTTAACTTTTTTGTCAGAGATAGAATATTTTATATTTCTTATTTTATAAGGTTTTGCGAGAAATATGCTATAGTTAACATTTGCTTTTTTTTTATTCAAAGTAATATTTTCATTAACCTCCGAATTAAAATACCCGATATTATTTAAATATTGTTTTATTTGCTTGACAGAACTAATTGTCAATACATTATCAAGATAAATAGGTTCTTCCCCAATCTTATTTTTCAACCACTTCTTAAATTTAGTTTCTTTGCCTTTGCTACCTATATTATAAACCCAAATCTTAAAAGGGATAATTCCAAAAAAATTTTTATTCGGTTTTTGTTGTATCAGACTCCATATCTTATCTTTTTCAAATTTAATGTTTGAATTTTTTATTTCAATAGAATTTTTATTCAATATCGTTCTGTTCTCCGGCAAGTTTTTTGTGATATTACATGCTGCCAGAAAGAATAAAATTAGAATTAATATTATTAATTTTTGAGTTTTCAAAATTATAAATATTCTTTGTTTGTAGCTAATCAACCCCTTCCTTATTCCCCTTATTTCCTGTATTTCCTGTATTAAATCCGTCCAGACGAATCATTATTAAATTTAACACTGATTAGATACCAAAATTTTTACTAATACAAAGATGAGAAATTTTGTTCTATGTTGGTAAAATATCGACTTATTTATTTTTAATTATCATCACGCTACAAAACATATCAGGAAGCATGATCAGGCTTTCTGGAATTGTTTTCATAAAATCGTCAACAGCTTTAACCGCACCTTCCCATTTATAATTATAATCGTGAATAATAATTACACCGCCCGGAGCAAGACGAGGGTAAAAATATAAAAGACCTTCTTTTGTCGGATTATGAAGGTCGGCATCCATATTTACAAAAGCATAAGTTTCGTTTTCCAGCCCTTTTGTTGTTTCAGGGAAATAACCTTTACGGAAGATAATATTTTCATTTTCCTCAATATGATTTTTTACTCTGTCAATATTTGTGTCGGCAAAATTTTGAGTATTGTAAGTTGCAGCCTCACCGGTTTCAACATTTAGATCATTAGTTTTAAGTCCATCAAAAGTATCAAAGAGATAAAATTTTCTTGAAGGATACATTTTATGAATTATTTTGGCTGTTTCTCCTTTATAAACACCAAGTTCGGCAAAACAACCTTTTATATTTTCTTTCTTTATTCTTTCTATCTGAAACCAAAAATTAAAAAATCTCACTTTATCAGGATAATTACGTTCGAGACGAATAAGTTCTTTTGGAATCTGTTTGGTTTTTACTTTATGCTCCCACTGCACCGGCTGATAAGTTTTATCATAAAACACACTCCAGATATATTTTACAAAGAAAAACAGCACTATAAATATCAATGTAAAATTGATTATTTGAAATAATGATA
>JAIORY010000215.1 GCA_021107915.1 Bacteroidales bacterium
TTGACAATTGGAAATTGTGCTGTAAAATCAATCATATCAAATATCATGATCAGGTTTTCATTTGGAGAACTGATTATAATTTTCCCTTCAGTTGTCTTAATTTTTTTTAATGCCAAATAAAATACTCTGATTCCTGCACTACTTATATATTCCAAACTTGAACAATCAATAATAAAATTAAATACACCATTATTAATCAACTCGAAAAATTTTTCATGAAATTCTACTGATGTTATGGCATCCAATTTTCCCACCATTTTAATAATGTTTACTTCACCTGAATCTTCTATATAAATTTCCATTTCCTTTAAATATTTTACTAATGTTCAAAGTGTAATTTAATATTACAATGTTTATCTTTAAATGAGGTCGTAATTTTATCTGAATATTGCTTTATCATATAACCAGAAAGCTTTGAAATAGCATTTTTGTCAATTTCAAGGTCTTCTTTTGAAGGTTTTTCTTGTGAAATTTCCAATGGTTTTCCCAAGTAATTAATATCTACATTTAGATTTAATTCATCAAAACTTAATTTCACACTTATTTTATCAGTAGCTAATTTCATTTCAACAACTGATTCCATCACTTCATTCATTGCAGATGCAGCACTATAAATTACCTCTTTTCTAGCTCCCCATAAACTTCCTTGTTTATCCATAAAGTCAAATATTTTTGATGTATAATCTTCAGTAATCTTTAATTCTAATGTTTGATGTTTCGAAATACCAATTCTTAAAATAAGATTAAGAACAACAGCAGTTATCGCACCTAATGAGAGAGAAGAACTAAAAACCGGTTTTATCCAATGATGAACGTTTTGGTAAACTTCAGGAACCATATCTGCGCTCAAACCAAATATCAATGAAGCACCAATAACAAATATCTTTCGGGCATCAAGCATACGCGACATCATAATTTGAAATCCCTGAATAATCATAAAACTGACAGCAAAAATTAATGTTGCACCCATGACGGGCTTTGGCATTATGATAAATATATTTGCCAGTTGAGGAAAGAATGCCAATAAAATAAAGAGAATGCCTGCTGAATAGGCTATACGTCTGCTGGTTGATGCTGTTGCAACAGAAAGCCCCACATTAGAAGAAGATGTTGATTGCCCAAATCCGCCTATTAATCCCGGAATAATACCTCCAATCCCGTCAGCCAGTATCCCTCCTGAAGCAGATTTCATATCTATACGATGCCAGTTTTTATCATTGATTTTTTGGCAGGTTGCAATATCTCCAACAGTTTTTAATGTTGAACATAAAGCAGCAATAACAAAAGGAATAACAAAAGCAAAATCAAAACTCCAACTCATATTCCTGATATATGGAATTGCAAAAAAATCAGGTTCACCTACATGATGATGAAGAACACTTTGAGGAATAATTCCTAAAATATAAGCAAGTAAGTATCCCGAAATCATACCAATAAGTGTGCAATATAATTTAAGTTTTCCCTTTGAGTAAATATTTAGTCCAACCATAATAGAAAATGTTACAATACCAACAATAATTTCATGTGGACTACTTATTGTATCGTTATGCCCCAAACCTACTAAGCTTCTAACAGAAAGAGGAACTACCACTATTCCTACTAATGCGACAACTACACCGGTTACTTCAGGTGGAAACATAAAACGAAGTTTATGCATTACTCTTGAAAAAAGAGACTCGACCAATCCAACAAACCCTGTCATGCCAAAGAGCAATGAAAGCCCGCCTGTATGAACAGCCATTAAAGATGCACTTAAATAGGAAGGTCCTGAAACCGATGGACAAAGATATCCTGAACCAATAGGACCTTTTTTTGAAGCCTGAAGAATGGTTGTAATTCCACCGGCTATCATAGTCAGGCTAATAAAGCTTCTTGCTGTTTGGTGAGAAATAGCATCTCCTAATTCATTGACAATAATTACAGGCATAATAAGACCAATAAAAAAAATCATAACATGCTGAAGCCCTAATAAAATAGTGGTTCCAATTGGAGGTTTGTCATTTAAACCGTATATCAAATTTGAAGGTTTATTTTTCATAAAAAATAATTAGGTTATGAATGTCAACTAATATTGTTATTCCTATTATCATTCACGTAAATAATGATCAACCAAAACCAAAGCAGCCATTGCCTCAACAATAGGAACTGCTCTGGGAACAACACAAATATCATGTCTTCCTTCGGCTTTTAGTTTGATTGGTTTTCCGTTTTTGTCAACGGTATTTTGTTCTAAAGAAATTGTTGGAACAGGTTTAAAAGCAACATTAAAATAAATTACAGATCCATTTGAAATACCACCCTGAATTCCTCCCGAATAGTTTGTTTTGGTTACAATTTCTCCATCAATATATTCAAATACATCATTAATGACTGAGGCTTTCATGGCGGCACTTTCAAAACCTAATCCGTATTCGAAACCTTTAACAGCATTTATGCTCAACATAGCTTTACCGAGATCGGCATGTAATTTATCAAAAACAGGTTCGCCTATTCCTGCCGGGCAATCATTGATCAAACAAGTAACTATTCCTCCCGTAGAATCTCCTTCTTCTTTCAAATCTTCAATAAGTTTAATCATTTTCTCAGAGGCTTCAGGATCGGGACATCTTACTTCCGAATTTTCAACAGTATTAAAACTTAATTTTTCTATTTCATTTTCAATTTTTACAGTCCCGATTTGCGCAACAAAAGCAAGTATTTCAATACCTTTTTGAAACAAAATCAACTTTGCAATTGCACCACCAACAATCCTTACAACAGTCTCACGGGCAGAAGCCCTTCCCCCTCCCCTATAATCACGAATCCCATATTTTTTTTCGTAAGTAAAGTCGGCATGTGAGGGACGATAAACATCTTTTAAATTTTCGTAATCTTCGGAATGGGCATCTTTATTTTTAATCAAAAAAGCAATTGGAGTTCCTGTAGTTTTGCCTTCAAAAACACCTGAGAGTATCTCAACTTTATCTTCTTCGATTCGTCCGGAAGCAGCCGGTGAGCTACCGGTTTTTCTTCGATTTACTTCATTCTGAATAAACTCAACATCAAAATCCAATCCCGAAGGACAACCATCTACAACTCCTCCAACAGCCGTTCCATGCGACTCGCCAAAGCTTGTTAACCTAAATATTTTTCCAATTGTATTTCCTGCCATAAAACAAAAATAGGGAAATATTGTAATAAATCAGTAAAATAATAATAATTATCCGCCAAAACGGACTTAGAAAATATTATTATTGAATAAGGGAAATAGGGGAAATAGGGGAAATAGGGGGAATAAGGGAAAATGAAGGATATGAAATTACAATCAATTACAATTAATTACAACCAATTA
>JAIORY010000077.1 GCA_021107915.1 Bacteroidales bacterium
AAATATCGTTATGAAAAAATTCAGTCATACAGATAATCAAGGCAAAGCCAAAATGGTTGATGTTGGAAATAAAGCCAATCAGCTTCGCATCGCCAAAGCAAAAGGACATATTAAACTGAGCAAGAAAACAATTGATCTTATCAGAGAAAATAATATGAAAAAAGGTGATGTGCTTACTATTGCTGAAATTGCAGGGATTCAGGGAGGTAAAAAAACCGGCGAACTGATTCCTCTTTGTCATCCTTTGCAGATTACCAAAATTGATGTTTCTGCAAAATTGACTAAAGATGGTGTTGAAGTAAAAAGCGAAGCCCGTTGTGTCGGAAAAACAGGTATCGAAATGGAAGCTCTTACTGCTGTGAATGTTGCGCTGCTCACGGTTTATGATATGTGTAAAGCTGTTGATAATGAAATGGTCATCAGTAAAATCTTATTAATTGAAAAAACTAAAACAGATTTAGATTGAAATGAATAGAAGAGATAATGAAATAACAATTCTTTCTGTAAATATTTCTGAAAAACGACGAACAATAAAATATCCCGTTAAGGAAATAATAATTACTGATAAAGGGATAGAAGGCGATGCACACTCGGGTAGCTGGCATCGACAGATTAGCTTGTTTGGAAAAGAAACTATTGATAAATATTCAAAACTCCTGAAAAGAGAAATTGAACTTGGTGAATTAGCTGAGAACATTACCACCGAAGGAATGGAAATGTTTCACGCAAAACCATTTGATAGATTTATTTCTGATAAAATTGATTTGGAAGTTACACAAGTTGGTAAAGAAAATCATGGCGATTCAATTCCTATTTATGAAGAGTTAGGGAATTATCTTGAAATTAGAATGAGAGAAGTTGTGTTTTGCCGTGTAAAAAAAGGTGGAATAATGAAAGCCGGTGATGTACTAAAATATTTCCCCAAGGTATTTAAAGTGATGGTAATAACTCTGAGCGATAGAGCAAGTAGAGGAGAATATGAAGATAGAAGCGGCCCAAGAATTAAAGAACTTACCGAAGAGTATTTTAAAGAGATAGATTGGAGATGTAAAATATGCTCAAAGATTATACCTGATAATGCAGAAGAATTAAAAACTGTTTTGCAAAAAGCTAAAGAAGATAATTTTGATGTGATATTTACAACTGGTGGAACAGGAATTAGTCACAGGGATATTACCCCTGAGGTTGTTAGTGCTTTTCTTGACAAAAATATTCCGGGAATTATGGAATTCATCAGAATAAAATACGGACAGGAAAAACCAAATGCACTTTTGAGTAGGGGAGTAGCCGGTGTTGCAGGCGATTCGTTGGTTTACGCACTTCCGGGAAGTGTTAAAGCTGTGAATGAATATTTGCATGAGATATTTAAAACCCTGAAGCATTTGATTTTTATGCTGCACGGGATTGATGTGCATTAGAAATTTGATTCAGTAATAAAATTTGTATATTTGTAAAATGACAAATTCAGATTCAATATTGAAAAAGATAAAAAAAATTGTTCAAAAAAATGAACCATCAGCAAAGATTTATCTTTATGGTTCGCGAGTTAGAGGTACAGCAGTTTCTGATTCTGATTGGGATTTATTGATTCTTTTGGATAAAGATAAAATTACATCTGATATTGAAAAAAGCATAACATATCCTCTCTATGATCTTGAATTTGATACCGGTGAAGTAATAAGTCCAATGGTGTATTCTGAAAAAGAATGGAACACTAAGTATAAAATTACTCCTTATTATTTTAATGTAATGCGGGAAGGACAACTCTTATGACAGAATACAACTCGGAAGATTATGTTAATTATAGACTTCAAAGGGCAAAAGAAACTATTCTGGAGGTTGATACTTTAATTAATAATAGTTTTTGGAATACAGCTGTAAATCGTTTGTATTATGCTTGTTTTTTATGCTGTTGGGGCTTTATTGATTAAGAATGGAATTAAAACTGCAAGTCACTCCGGTGCCAGACAAAAATTCGGACAATTATTCGTTGTAAATGGGAAGATAAGTCGGGAATTAGCTAAGCATTATACTGAGTTATTTGAAAAAAGAAATAAAGGAGATTACAATGATTTCTTTGATTTTGACAAGGAAACTGTATTAAGATTACTTCCACCATCTCAAGAATTAATTAATAGAATTGAAGAATTGATTGAAGAGTAATAACATGATAATCCTATGAACAGAACCGAAGCAATAAAACTTTTAAAAGAAAATATCAAAAATGAAAATATGCTAAAGCATTGTTATGCTTCTGAAGCAGTGATGCGGGCATTGGCAAAAAGACTGGGAAAAGATGAAGATAAATGGGGATTGGCAGGTTTGCTTCACGATTTGGATGTAGAAAAAGTAAATGCAGATCCAAAAGTTCATGGCTTGGAGACAGCAAAAATGCTGGCAGAAACTGATATCGATCCTGAAATTATTGATGCAATAAAAATGCACAACGAAGAAGCCACCGGATTAGAACGTACAACTGAATTTCAACATGCACTTGCTGCCGGGGAGACTATTACAGGAATGATTGTTGCCACAACTTTGGTTTATCCTGATAAAAAACTTGCAAGTGTTAAACCCAAGTCCATAACAAAAAGAATGAAAACAAAAGCTTTTGCAGCCTCTGTTAATCGCGAAAGTATTATGGAATGTGAAAAAATAGGAATTCCTTTAAATGAATTTGCAGCTATTTGCCTTGAAGCGATGACGGAGATTAGCGATGTTATGGGTTTGTAAATAAATTTAAAATGACTAAAATTTAAAATGACTAAAATGATAAAATAGTATAACACTGAAACACTGAAACACTGAAACAATGAAACAATGAAACACTGAAACACTGAAACACAAAAACATTTACGCATTGAGTTATTAACATCAAATTGCTTAAACTTTTTCCGGATTTATACGTAAACAAGAAATTATAATATACATTTGTAAAAAGTTTAGCCATGTATAAGAAATTACCATCATTTCTGAAAAATAAGTATTTTTATACTATCCTTGGTTTTTTGGTATGGATGTTATTGTTTGATAAGAATAATTTCATTTATCAAGCTGAATTATCTTCTGATTTGAATGATTTTAAAAATGAAAAGGAATATTATATCAATGAAATAAAAATAAATAATTCTGCTATCAAAGAATTATTGACAAATGCTACTACTCTCGAAAAATTCGCCCGCGAAAAATACCTGATGAAACGTGATAATGAAGATATTTACATTATCGTGGAGGAGGAGGAAAATTAACTCAAATTGTGAGGTAAAAACCTGAAAGTGTATGAGAAATTATATACTTA
>JAIORY010000461.1 GCA_021107915.1 Bacteroidales bacterium
AAATACAATTGGTATAATTTGTTTTTTGTAGTTTTGCACTTCAATTATAAATAAAATGAAAAAAACAAAAATAGACAAAAATAAGATTCTCAATCCTGTTATTTCAAATGCCAAACGAAACAGATGGTTTATAGGGATAATAATTGTCTTTACCTTTGTATTGTACGGTAATACAGTCTTCAATCACTTTTCGATGGACGACCATTATATTTCTGCTGACAATCCTATGATTAAACAAGGTTTGTCGGCAATACCCAAAATATTTACTTCTTTGTATGCTGAGGAAGATGGCATGGCTTATGGTTATCGTCCGATTGTAAGAACAAGCTTTGCTATTGAGTATGAGTTTTTTAATGGCAATCCATACATCAGTCATTTTTTTAATATTCTTTTTTATCTCCTTGCCGGATTATTGCTTTTTAATGTTTTAAAACGAATGTTTAGAAATTATAATGTATATTTTCCTTTTGTGATAACATTGTTATTTCTGGCATTTCCCATGCACACCGAGGTTGTAGCGAGTCTAAAAAATCGTGACGAAATACTTAATCTTATTTTTTGTTTATTGGCATTACAATTTTTTATCAAGTGGGTTGATTTTGAAAAAACTAAGTTCCTGATTTTCGGATTAATTTTTTATTTACTGGCATTTTTTTCAAAACAAACTGCACTTGCCTTTCTTCTCATTTTCCCTTTGACTTTATATTTTTACACTGATATAAAATTAAAAAAGTTGTACTATTTTATAGGGGCAGTTGTTGGAGTAGTGATAATAAATGTGATTGTACCAACTTTTTATTTACCGGAAATCTGTCGTGAAGTATTGCTCAGAGAAAATCCTCTTGTTGCCGATCATAGTTTTTTTGAAAGGATCGCAACAGGATTATATATTCTTGGTTTTTATTTGAAAAAACTTTTTTATCCTTTTCCAATGCTTTATTATTATGGATACAATATGATTCCGATAAAAACATTTGCCAATACACAGGTAATAATTTCCTTAATTGTTTATCTCGGGATGTTTGTTTATTCAATTTTGAAATTTAAGAAAAAACATATTCTTTCTTTTGCAATCCTTTTTTATCTGATAACAATTGCAATGTTCTCAAATATTGTAAAACCTGTTCCGGGGATAGTCGGAGACAGATTTTTGTTGTTTCCTTCACTTGCATTTGCAATAGCTGTATCATATTTTTTGTTTAAATTATTTAAACTTGATCCTAAAAAGGAGTTTAATAAAAAGTCAAATATCACAATAGTTTTAATTCATGTTTTCATTATACTAATCTCATATACAGCACTTACTTTTGACAGAAACAAAGACTGGAGGACATATTACAGTTTATATAAACATGATATGAAATATCTCGGAAATTCTGTTAAAGCTCATAACCTGCTTGCCACCGAGATGATACGACAGGTTAAACACGAACTTAATAAACCTGTTAATGTTATGAAGTTTGTAAAACCCAAAATCAGGCGTGCAATTAAGCATTATAAAAAAGCAATAGCTATCTATCCAGAACATTATTCATCCTACAATAATCTTGGAACAATTTATTCGAGAATGTTCAAAAAATACGAAAAAGCAATTCCCTATTACAAAAAGGCGATTGAGATAAAACCGGATTTTCCAAATCCGTATTTTAATTTAGGATTTTGTTATCAGAAGCTTAAGAATGACGAGTTAGCAGAAGAATATTATCAGAAATGTATTGAGAAAGACCCTCAAAGCCCATCTGCATGGTCACGTTTGGCTAATATGTATTTTCATAAGGGAAATATTAAAAAAGCATTTGAAATAAATGAAAAGCTGATGAATTTAGCACCCGATTCTGATATTCCTTATATAAATTATGGACATTTTTATATGTTCTTATCTGATACGGCAAAAGCTGTTTACTATTTTGAGAAAGCCGCGGAAAGAACTGATCAGTCAGATGTTGCAGGACTTCTGAATAAAATGCATAAAAAAATGGGTGATCATAAAAAAGCTCATTACTATAATCATAAAGCTAAAGAAACAGAAAAAAGGAAGAAGGAAAAGAAGTCGTATTATTAGAAATAATGAAATTGGAAATTAGAAATTAGAAATTCGGAAGGAAACTAAATTTCTAATTTCCAATTTCTAATTTTTACATCTTGAGTTTGTAAAAATACAGTAACTTAAAATGTAGTAGTTGTAAAAAAATAAACACATGCAAAGTTACATAAAAGCCATATCATATTATTTGCCGGAGAAAGTTTTGACCAATGATGATTTGCTTGAGAAATTCCCCGGGTTAAAAATAAATGAACTTACCCGTCTTACCGGAGTTAAAGAAAGACATATTGCTGCCGAAAATGAAGTAGCTTCTGACCTCGCTGTAAAAAGTGCCGAAAAATTATTTTCTGAAAATACAATCAAAACTGATGAGATAGACTTTGTAATTTTTTGCACACAAAGTAATGATTATATGACTCCTTCAACAGCTTGTATAATTCAAGACAGGTTGAATTTGCCGAAATCATGTGGTGCATTTGATTTTAATCAGGGATGTACGGGATATATTTACGGATTAAGTTTATCGAAAGGATTGATAGAAAGTGGGCAGGCGAAAAATATTTTGTTGCTCACAGCCGAAACTGTTTCAAAAAAGATACACCCCGAAGATAAAAGCAATATGGCAATATTTGGTGACGGAGCAAGTGCCACTTTAATTTCAGCAACAGAAAATGAGGAGGCAGGAATCAGCGATTTTGTTTTTGGAACAGACGGAAGCGGTTTCAAAGAAATAATTATTAAACATGGTGGTTCCAAATTTCCGTATCCCCAAACAACATCTGTTGATTATAAAGATGATTTTGGAAATGTTAGAAATGATGGCAATTTTTATATGAACGGCTCGGCAGTATTTAGCTTTTCTGTAAAAACCGCTCCCGCATTGATCAATGAAATTTTGGAGAAATCAGGAAAGAAAAAAGAAGAAATAAATTTGTTTATTTTGCATCAGGCAAATCAAATAATCTTAGAAAGCATTTTTATTAAAGCCGGCATCCCAAAAGAGAAATCTTTTTATTGTCTCGAAAAATGGGGAAACACAGTTTCTTCAACAATTCCAATTGCCTTAAAAGAAGCCATTGATCAGGGAAAAGCAAAACCGAGAGATACAATTATGCTTGTTGGTTTTGGTGTTGGTTTTTCATGGGCTGGTACTGTTGTTGAATTGTAATTTTTAAAATAGGAACACGGAACACACGGAAAAACACGGATTTTCACCGAAGAATTTATTAC
>JAIORY010000017.1 GCA_021107915.1 Bacteroidales bacterium
GCGAATCCGCTAATAACTATAAAATAGAACCGATTTGATTTAATCCAAATTAGTGAAGTAAATTCGTGATATTAGCGGCAAAAAAAAATACTTGCGGATTTATGTTTTAGAAAAAAATATTCTAATCTAATATTTCATATTTTGAGATTCCTCTTCCGCGGGTTCCTGCCCATACATTATCTAATTTGTCAACTAAAATTGAAGTAACATAATTACTTGCAAGCCCGTCTTCCTCGGTATAAGTAGTCCAGTTTGTACCATCATATTTTGAAACTCCATAGCTGGTTCCAAACCACATATTATTGTAATGGTCTTCTGCTATTGAATGTACTTCATTATATGCCAATCCATTTGCCATAGTATAATTAAACCAATTACTTCCATCGTATAAAGCAACACCTCCCAATGTTCCAAACCATAAATTATTATTTGAATCAATAAATATTGTTAGAATATAGTTTGCCAAAGGATATTCCGAAATAAAAGTTGTCCATTGCTCTCCATCAAATTTTGAAATACCATATTCTGTTCCAAACCATTTATTATTATCCTGATCAACAATAACAGTGCGTACATTATTATGAACCAAAGAAAATTCTCCTTCTTTTTTATAAGTTGTCCAACTTGAGTTACCGTCAAATTTTGAAACACCATCATGAGTTGCAAACCAAATATTATTATTATCAAAAGCGATATCACGAATAATATTATTCGTCAATCCATCTTCGGTCGAGTAACTATTCCAAACAGTACCATTAAAAACGGAAGCTCCCGAAATAGTTCCTGCCCACAGATGACCTTGATAATCTATCGAAATACAAGATACACTATGATAGATTAATCCACCTTGAGTAGTATAGGATGTAAAACTTTCTCCATCGAATTTTGATATTCCATATTCTGTAGCTATCCACAAATTATTATCATTATCAATAGTTAAATCAAATATTTCATCACAAATAAGATTGTCCTTTGTTGAATAATTTGTCCATTTTTCTGTAGATGATGGTGCTGGTGGCTCTTCTTCAGTACAAGAAGAAATAATCAATAATAATAGTATCAAACCTAAATATAATAAATACTTATTTTTCATGTGTATGATATTTTGTTAATTTCGATAATAGAAATTGTAAATTTAATAAATATTTGGTATGTGTCTTATTAATTTAAAAAATAGTATTTTACAAATATTGTAAAACATTTCCAAAAACCGGAAAATTTTTTTAATCTCCTGTCTGTATAACACACATAAACAGACAATTAGAATTTCGGCCTAATTATTGAATTGACACTTAATCAAATATTGATTATATTTACACAATATTTGAGGAGAAGAATATGAAAAAGTATTTATCAGTGGTTTTATTAGTGGTTTTAATATCCTCTTGTAATAAATGGGAAGATATTCCTGAACAAAAACATGGTGATGCGCAGAATATAGATGAATTGGTTGTTACACAAGATTTTAACTGGAGTACATCCGAAAATATTTCTTTTTCTATAAAAAACGCCCAAATTGGAATAATAAAAATATCTACAGTTGATGAAGAAATTGTTTTTCATAAAGGGAATTATAACGGTACTTTTCCTTTATATAATATTGATGTTCATATCCCTGATTATGTAAGTAGTGTATGCATTAACTCTGTTGTTGTTCCTATTATCGGAAATACGGTTTATTTGGATTTTAATGATTTGAAGTCATTAAAAACTGTTGATTATTATCTGGATTTTGATGGTATCAATGATTATGTTGAAATAGATGAAACGAGTATAATTAATAATTATCCATTTACAATGTGTGCATGGATCAAGACAAATGGTTTCAGCGATCCCAACGAAGATATGGTAATAATAAATATTGCTCAGGATAATAAAACGGATAGATATTATGGGATATTTATTGGAGCAAGTGAAAATGGAAAAGCTTGTATCAGGGCAAGAAAAGGATCACATAAAACAAAAGTTGGAACAACAATTTTAACTGATTCTGCCTGGCATTTTGTTGTAGGAGTTTTTGCTAATAAAAATAATAGAAAATTGTATGTTGATGGTGTTCTTGAAGCATCAGATACCCGAAATACAAATTTTGAATCTAATGCCGATGCAACAGTTTTTGGAAGATGGGGTGATAGCACACCAAAATCGTATTTCCACGGCGACATAAATGATATACAATTATGGGATATTGCCTTAACATTAGCTCAGATAACTTCTTATTATAATAATTCACCTACAGGTAATGAAAGCGGACTTGTGGGATTCTGGAAATTTGATACAGGATCAGGTAGTACAGTTTATGATGAAACTGATGAAGAAAATGATGGAACAATCAACGGAGCATTATGGGATTCAGACTCTGGTGGAAGCTCTGATTCAGATGGTGATGGTGTTAATGATGAAAATGATGATTATCCACAAGATGCCACCAGAGCTTTAGATAATTATTTTCCGGCAAGTAGTTTTGGAAGTCTTGCATTTGAAGATCTCTGGCCGGCTAAAGGTGATTATGATTTTAATGATTTGGTGATAAATTATCAATTCAAAACAGTTACCAATGCCTCCAATTACGTAGTCGAAATATTCGGAACTTTTACAGTTGAAGCTATAGGGGCTAGTTATCAAAATGGATTCGGATTTCAATTTCCTAATGATTATATTCCTAATTCAAATCTTACTGTTACCGGATATGATTTGCAAGAAACCGGTCTAATAACATTATTAGCAAATGGTACAGAAGCTAACCAATCAAAAAATACAATTATTGTTTTTGATAATGCATTTAATATTTTACCAAATACCGGTGGCGAATTAGGATCAAATACCGATCCTAACGGTACTTATGTTGTACCTGATACTGTTACTATAACTATGGATTTTGCAAATAACACATATACTGAAAATGATATTGGTATTTCAAATTTTAATCCTTTTATTTATATTGATCTTGTAAGAGGCAAAGAAATACATTTGGTTGATAATGCGCCTACTGATTTAGTTGATACTTCATATTTCAACACATTACATGATAATAGTAATAGTTCTCAGGGAAGGTACTACAAAACTGTAACAAATTTACCATGGGTAATAAATATTTATGAAAGTTTTGATTATCCTGTTGAGAAGACCGAAATACTTCAGGCACATTTAAAATTCGGTAACTGGGCCGAAAGTAGTGGAGCCAATTACCCTGATTGGTATCAAGATATTTCGGGATATAGAAATGATGCTTATATTTATTAATTAGTGT
>JAIORY010000459.1 GCA_021107915.1 Bacteroidales bacterium
CAGACGAAAATAAAATACCTGTAGCTTCACGCAAAAGAGATGAATTGCTGGAGATATTTGAAAGGCTGGCAAAGTAGATAGATAAAAAGAATTTGTACGACCATAAATCCGCAAGGATTTTTATTAGTGCAATTAAATGAGTGGATTAAACAGAAAACTATTCACTTATTTTAGTGATACAAAATTAGTGCTAATCAGTGAAATTAGTGTCAAAATGAATCCGCCTGCGGATTTAAGGTACGATAAGAAATGCAACGCTTAATAACATATCTTTTTTTTATTCTCTCCCCATATTTTCTTATGGGTGAAAGCCTTTTACAACAACCTATCAAAAATGTTGATAGTCTGCGAAATTGTCTTTCAACTGCAAAAGGAACTGCAAAAGTTGATATTTTAAATAAGCTTTGTTATAGTTTATATAAAACATCTCCAAAGGAAGCAATTACTTATGCTAAACAAGCATTATCACTTTCTGATAGTCTTAATTATAATCTAGGAAAATTAAATGCTCATCATCTTTTAGCATATCAATCCAATCCTGAATATGTGATTGAAAAAGCAATAAAACATTTACAAATTTCTGAGCAATATTTTGATTCTAAAAGCAATTGGTATCAAAAACACCGTATTTGGTTGGGATTAGGAAACAGATATTCAATAATAAAAAAATATGATTCTGCAATTATTTATTTTCATAAATCATTATCACTTTTAAATGATGATAAAAAAATACTTTATAGTTTTAATATTCATTATAAACTGGCAATTATTTATAATTTATCAGGAGAATACAATAAAGAAATAGAGAAATTAAATGAACTATATAAGCTACTGATTTCACAATATGAAATAATTTCTAAAAAACCTAATTCTACTAAATTCACATATCTGGAAAAACCGGGAGGATATTATACCCGCCATGGTTATTATGCAAAATCCATTGAATCAAATAACAGGGTATTAGAAAACATAAATAAATATGATCTAAGCCCATTTGAAAATAATTATTATACTGCTAAGTTTCTTGGACATATTGGTCGAGCATATTATCATTGGGGAAAATATAAACTTGCTTTAAAATACCATAACAAATCCCTGAAGAAATTCTATCAGTCAGAAGAAATATATAATGAGCTTATTAAGGAAAAAATAAAAACTTACATTAATGACTGTCAAATCAATATTGCCAATCAGATTGAAGGAAAAGCTAATGTTCAAATGTATCTGGGACTTTATGAAAAAGCTGAATTAAATTTTCAACATTCTTTGAGATTACGAGAAGAAAAAGGTGATACACCGGGTGTTGCAACATGTAGAGATGGTTTGGGAGAACTTTATCAGATACAGGGAAAATTCACCAAATCACTTGAACAATTCGAAACTTCAATAAAGTTAAATTTATCTTTTCTTAAAAACTTTATCAAAGCCAAAGGTATGGTAAATGCAAACCATATTAAGGTAATGATAAATGAAAGCATTTCGATTACTTATCTCCGAAAAGGAAATTTATTTTATGATTGGAATAAATTAGATTTGGCTCTTGAACAATATAATAAATCATTAGAATTGTGCCGAAATATCGGATACATAAAAGGTGAAGCTGAAGCTCTGACAGCCATCGGAGATATTTGCTTGCAGCAGAACAAAAATGATTCTGCTTTAATAAACTATCAAAAGGTTTTAAAACTTTATCAGAAAATTGATAACCGGCCGGGCATTGGTTTTGCATATCATAAACAAGGCAATTATTATGTGAAAATAAAACAAGCAGAAAAAGCATTAGATTATTATTCGAAAGCTTTAGTAATTCTTGAGGAAATTGATTTACAAAAAGATATAGCCGAAATTTATGAAAAAAGAGGAAGTATCTATTTTAATGAAGGAAGGTACCCTCTTGCTTTGGACGAATTTAATAAATGTATAAATATTGCTACTTCTTTAAATTGCAAAAAAATTATGATGAAAGCACATAAAGGTGCTTCTGAAGTATATACTATTTTAGGAAATACAAGCAAAGCTTTTTCACATTATAAAAAATATATTTCCGCAAAAGACTCTATTTACACTATCGAATCGCAAAAACAAATTGCAGAAATAGAAACAAAATATGAAACAACAAAAAACGAGAAGCATATTGAGTTATTGGAAAAGGAAAATGAACTGAAAGAAATGGAAATTAATCAGAACCGTTTATTCCTTTTCGCACTTTTGGGATTTGTGCTTTTAATTATTATTGTTGCTTATCTTATCATAAAACAAAATAAAATAAAGTCTGAACAAAAAACTATTCAAGTTGAACAAAAGCTTCTTCGTTCTCAAATGAATCCGCATTTTATTTTTAATTCGCTTTCCAGCATCCAGAATTTTATTGTTAATGAAAAACCTCATAAAGCAAATAAATATCTTTCTCGTTTTGCCAAATTGGTTAGAAGTATTTTAGATTATTCTTTTGTAGAATTTGTACAACTCGACGATGAAATCAACACTATTAATTATTACCTCGAACTTCAAAAAATTCGTTTCCCGAAAAAATTCGATTATTTTATTGAAGTGGATGATGAGATTGATACCGAAGGAATAAAAATACCACCTATGCTTGCGCAGCCATTTATTGAAAATTCAATTGAGCATGGAATGAAAAGTAAAAAAACAAAAGGGAATATAAATATCAGTTTCAAACTT
This sequence comes from Bacteroidales bacterium, assembly GCA_021107915.1. Classification (GTDB taxonomy): domain Bacteria; phylum Bacteroidota; class Bacteroidia; order Bacteroidales; family JAIORY01; genus JAIORY01. The sequence goes on from JAIORY010000459.1 coordinate 2,683, forward strand.
AAAGATGATATTTTAATTTATAGTATCGAAGACGATGGCATTGGCAGGAAAAAAGCTCACGAAATTTTGCAAAAGCAAGACAAAGGTCATAAATCTCTTGCTACTGTTATAACACTTGAAAGAATAAGTATTTTAAATAAAAAACTCAAAAAGAAGATTGAGTTGGAAATTGTAGATTTAAAAGATGAAAAGGGTAAAGCAAAAGGAACAAAGGTGATTTTTCAATTACCAATTATTAGTTAAAATAATATTTAATATTGAGAATTTTGCCATTAAGAAATTCTTTATGAAAAAAAATATAAAATTGCCACAGATTCACAGATTAGCAAAATAATTCAAAAATATTTCTGTGAATCTGTGGCAATATTTTTATAACAATTTTATTAATCGTATAACAAAAAAAGTTGAGACACACATTTGTGCATCTCAACTTTTTAATTTATAAAAGAAATAATCTTGTTTACAGAATGATAAACTTTTTCCTGACAACAACTGATTCTTCAGTCATCACATTAAGAATATAAA
>JAIORY010000400.1 GCA_021107915.1 Bacteroidales bacterium
ACTCGTTTCTATCTATTTCGGTTTTAGTTCTTATACTTGCTTTTGTTGTTTATGCCCGTTATCGCTCTAAACAAAAAACAAATATTATCCTCAACAGGAAAAATACTGAAATAGAAAATGCGAATGCCGAATTGAATCAAAAAAATAAACAAATAACCAAACAGAAAAACCGGCTTTCCGGAACTTTGAAGGAACTTCGTGAAACACAAAAAATGTTGACGGATACTTCTCATCGTGCAGGAATGGCAGAAATTGCAACCGGAATTTTGCATAATGTAGGAAATGTTCTCAATAGCGTGAAAGTATCTTCACAGGTTTTGATGGAAAAGATAAAATCTTCTAAGGTGAACAATCTTACAAAAGTGCTGGCTATGGTGGAAGAACATTCTAAAGATATTGGAACTTACATCACTTCCGATGAAAAAGGGAAAATGCTTCCCGAATATTTGGTAAAATTGGGAACAACATTAAAAGATGAACAGGATAATTCTCTTAATGAACTTTCCAATCTTCACAAGGGAATCAATCACATTGAAGAAATAATTGCAGTGCAGCAGAGTTATACCGGAGTTTCCGGATTGGTAGAGAAAGTAGCAATTTCAGATATGATGGATGATGTTCTGAAAATGCACACTGAAATGTTCCAAAAATATAAAATAAAGATCACGAAAAAATATTCCAAAACGAAACCCATCCTGATAGAGAAAGGTAAATTAATTCAAGTTTTCGTGAATTTGTTAAAAAATGCAAAAGAATCACTTGAAACAAAAGATGAAAAAAGCAGGAACATCACAATAGATATTTCTGAAGATAAGCAGCACCAAACTATAGAAATAACAGATAATGGTGAAGGTATTTCAAAAGAGAACCTTACAAAGATTTTTTCCTATGGATTTACTACAAAGAAAGATGGCAAAGGATTTGGACTTCACACCAGCGCACTCGCTATGGTTGAACTGAAAGGCAAATTGAGTGTTAAAAGTAAAGGTGAAGGAAAAGGTGCAAAATTTGTTGTAAATTTACCAATTAAAGAAACCTAAAAATGATGATGAAAAGAATTTTCTTTTTCCTTTTTCTGTTGCTTTCAATAAATTTGTTTTCACAAACAAAAATTGATAGTTTGGAAAATAGATTAGCAATTGTAAGCGATGAGGAAAAAGTGGAAGTTTTAAATGAATTGGCAAGAGTTTGTAAAAACTCATTACCTGAAAAATCCATGGAATATGGGGAACAAGCTTTGGAATTATCACAAAAAATTGATTATACCGAAGGAGAAGCACAGGCTTTATCTAATATCGCATCAGCATATTACATCCTCAGTAATTATCATAAATCCATAGAACTTTTCTTAGAATCAATTAATTTATTTGAAGAGATAGGGGATAATAAGAATATCGCCCAATCCTTAAATAATCTCGGACTGGTATATAACAATTTAGGTAAATACGAGGAATCTCTAAAATACTATCTGAAATCAATGAAGATAAGAGAAGAGATCGGAGACAAAAAAGGCATTGCGGCATCTTTAAATAATATAGGCAATATTAATTGGGAAACGGGTAAATATTCTACCGCTCTGGAATACTATGAGCAGTCATTACAAATTTATGAAGAGATTGATGATAAAGATGGTATTGCTATCGCAAATAATAATATCGGAAATATTTATTATATGTTGAATGACTTTGATAAAAGCCTGAAACAGTTTATTAAATCATTAAAAATTTATGAAGAATTAGATAAAAAATACGGTATAGCTGCTGCTTCAAACAATATTGCCTTTATTTTTAAAGTACAAAAAAATTATAATAAAGCTCTGGAATATTCTTTTATATCATTAAAGACCTCTGAAGAATTAGAAGAGAAATTTGGAATTGCGAATACTTCCAATAACATAGGAGAGTTATATTTGCAATTAAAGAATTATGGCAAAGCCCTTTCTTATTTTCAGAGGAGTTTAAAATTAGCGGAAGAAATCAAAGCCAAAACTTTAATTAAAAACAGCTATCAATCTCTTTCCAGTTTTTTTTCAATAAAAGAAGACTACAAGAAAGCCTTCGAATATTACAAATTATACACCGAAGTAAAAGACAGTATTTTCACCGATGAAAGCAGCGAAAAGATTGCTGAAATGCAGACAAAATACGAAACAGAAAAAAAGGAAAAAGAGAACGAGATTTTAAAGAAAGATAACGAAATTCAGAAACTGGAGATCAACAAACAACAGAACCTTCGTAACTCATTTTTGGCTATTTCGGTTTTAGTCCTTATACTTGCTTTTGTTATTTATGCTCGTTACCGCTCCAAACATAAAACAAACGTCATCCTCAACCTGAAAAATACTGAAATAGAAAATGCGAATACTGAACTAAACCAAAAGAATAAAAAAATAACCGAACAGAAAAATCAGCTCACCGGAACTTTGAAAGAACTTCGTGAAACACAAAGAATGTTGACGGATACTGCTCATCGTGCAGGAATGGCAGAAATTGCAACCGGCATTTTGCATAATGTGGGAAATGTTCTCAATAGCGTGAAAGTATCTTCACAGGTTTTGATGGAAAAGATAAAATCTTCTAAGGTGAACAATCTTACAAAAGTGCTGGCTATGGTGGAAGAACATTCTAAAGATATTGGAACTTACATCACTTCCGATGAAAAAGGGAAAATGCTTCCCGAATATTTGGTAAAATTGGGAACAACATTAAAAGATGAACAGGATAATTCTCTTAATGAACTTTCCAATCTTCACAAGGGAATCAATCACATTGAAGAAATAATTGCAGTGCAGCAGAGTTATACCGGAGTTTCCGGATTGGTAGAGAAAGTAGCAATTTCAGATATGATGGATGATGTTCTGAAAATGCACACTGAAATGTTCCAAAAATATAAAATAAAGATCACGAAAAAATATTCCAAAACGAAACCCATCCTGATAGAGAAAGGTAAATTAATTCAAGTTTTCGTGAATTTGTTAAAAAATGCAAAAGAATCACTTGAAACAAAAGATGAAAAAAGCAGGAACATCACAATAGATATTTCTGAAGATAAGCAGCACCAAACTATAGAAATAACAGATAATGGTGAAGGTATTTCAAAAGAGAACCTTACAAAGATTTTTTCCTATGGATTTACTACAAAGAAAGATGGCAAAGGATTTGGACTTCACACCAGCGCAC
>JAIORY010000415.1 GCA_021107915.1 Bacteroidales bacterium
CTTTGTGAATTCTTTGAGTCTTTGGGTCTTTGTGGCTAAAATTACTTTTCGGAGTGGGCTCAATAATGGAATGTTAAAAAAACCCAAAACTTGAAACCCGAAACCTGAAACCCGAAACCCGAAACCTGAAACCCAAAACCCAAAACCCAAAACCCGAAACCTGAAACCCAAAACCCGAAACCTGAAACCTGAAACCCGAAACCCAAAACCCGAAACCCAAAACCAATTATAATTGATATTTTTGTACTTTCGTCAGATAAAATTTCAATTATGAAAAAAACAATTTTCACTTCACTTTTCACGGTAGTATTTATTATTATTTTTCTGTCATCATGTAATTACGAAAAACCGGCAGCTCCAAATTCAACAGGAAAAACATCGGAAATGCTTGTTATTACTAATAATAAAGCACAATGGAATTCACAACTTGGCGATACTATTAAAGATTTTTTTGGTCAGTTATGTGTAGGATTGCCACAACCCGAACCTTTGTTTTCAATGGTTAATATACCCGAAGAAGCATTTATTGATATGTATCATAAACATCGTAATATTTTTATTGTTGATATTGATAAGAAATTAAAAAAAGCTCAGGTTGAAACTAAAAAAAATCTTTGGGCAATACCACAAAGAGTGATAAAGATTACCGCTCCCGACAAAGATTCATTTTATAAAATATTTAATGAGAACAAGAATGTTTTTCTTGAGCTTTTTAACAGGGTTGAAAGAAGAAGAATAAATAATGCATATCGCTCAATTGCAGTTTCAAAGATTTCGGGAAAACTCAACAAAGATTTTGGAATAACACTGACTGTTCCGGGAGGTTTTAAAATAGCCAAATCTACTCCTGATTTTGTGTGGTTGCGCAGAGAAACCAAAAAAGAAAGTCAGGGAATTATGGTTTACAGCTACGATTATAAAGATGAGTCTTCTTTTGAATTAAAGAATATTATTGCAAAAAGGAATTCTATTACAAAGAAATTTATTCCCGGACCAACAAGAGATTCTTATATGTGTGTTTCTGAGGAAGTAATTTTTCCTGAAGCAAAAGAAATAAATTTCTTAAAAAATTATGCTGTTGAAGTAAGAGGACTGTGGAAAGTTGAAGGAGATTTTATGGGAGGTCCGTTTTTGAGTTATACTTTTGTAAATGAAAATACAAATAAAATCATAACCATAGATACCTATGTTTATGCTCCACGAACTATAAAACGCGATTTATTGCGTCAACTTGAAGCTATTTGTTATACAATGAAATTTGTAGATAATGAGTAACTATATAATGAAATTTGAAATTCGAAATTGGAAATTCAGGAGAAGTTGAAATTTCTAACGGCTGAAAGACGTCCGTATGGATTCCAATTTCTGCATCTTGAAATGATAAAATATAATCCATTAATAATGTATGAACTACAAAATTATAAACACATGAAACATCTAACATTTTGGAATTTAAGAAAATCATTTAACATGATTTATTTACTTTTTGGTTTTATATTTTTTTTACCAACAAATTCTTTTTCACAAAAAGAGAACTTTAAAGGAAAAGATAAAAGTAAAATGCACCACGAAATACCTGATGATAAATATGTTCCCACTTCTCGTGAAAACGTAAAAACATCACCTGCTTTCAAGTATAGTGGTAAAAATATTTTTACTACTCAGGTTAACATTAACGAAGATGGAGAAAATATTCTTGGTGATGCTGCAAACGAACCATCTATTGCTGTTGACCCGACAAATCCCAACAGAATGGTTATCGGTTGGCGACAATTTGATGATGTAAATAATAATTTTCGACAAGCAGGTTACGGATATTCTCTTGACGGAGGTCAAACATGGACATTTCCGGGAGTTATTGATCCGGGAGTTTTTCGCTCCGATCCTGTACTTGATTTTGATTCCGATGGAAATTTTTATTATAACAGCCTAACTTCCGATGCAAATTATAATTTTACATGTAAAGTATATAAAATTGATGATGGAGGAATTGAATGGGATGAAGGAACTGATGCCCATGGAGGAGACAAACAATGGATGAGAATTGACAGAACCGATGGAATAGGTAACGGAAATAATTATTCGTACTGGACACAATATTGGAGTTCTTGTTTGCCCGGTTTTTTTACACGATCTACTGATAATTGTACCAGCTTTGAAAACTGTGTTACAATTTCTGGTACACCACATTGGGGTACGCTTGCAGTTGGGCCTGATGGAGAATTATATACTGTTGGAGCAGGTCAGAATTATGGCTTTATGGTAACAAAATCAACTACTGCTCAGAATTCTGATTTTCCTGTTAGCTGGGATTTTAACAAGCAAGTTGATCTTGATGGTGAACTTTCTGTAAATGTTGAAGTTAACCCTGCAGGATTACTTGGACAAGCGTGGATTGATGTTGATATATCTGACGGGCCGGGTCGGGGAAATGTATATGTTGCAGCTTCGGTTGACAGAAATTCTATAAATGATCCCGGAGATGTTATGTTTACAAAAAGCACAGATGGTGGGGATACGTGGAGTACTCCTCTCAGAATTAATCATGATTTAGCAACAGACAACTATCAATGGTTCGGAACCATGTCGGTTGCTCCAAACGGACGAATTGATATAGTTTGGCTCGACACAAGAGGTGCCCCCCAATACACATATTTGTCGTCATTATATTACTCTTTTTCTATTGATCAGGGTGAAACATGGTCGGATAATAAAGAGCTTTCTGATTTATTCAATCCTCATCTTGGCTGGCCTAATCAGGAAAAAATGGGCGATTATTTTGATATGATTTCAGATAATGAAGGTGCACATCTTGCATGGGCTAATACATTAAATGGAGAACAGGATGTTTATTATAGTTACATTACTCCGGAATATGTAGGAATTGAGGACGTTAATAAAAATCAGAATTTTCTTTCACTTACTAACTACCCGAATCCATTTAATGAAAAAACGACTATTAGATATAAGCTACCGGAATCCGGTACGGTTCAATTAGCGATTTATAATATTTACGGAAAGAAAATAAAAACACTTGTTAATGAAAACCAACAAACGGGAGTTTATAATTTGGTATTTAATGCTGTTGAACTCTCCGAAGGGATTTATTATTGTCGTTTGAATACCGGAACTTGTTTAGAAACGATTCCTTTGGTGTTGATAAAATAAAA
>JAIORY010000083.1 GCA_021107915.1 Bacteroidales bacterium
TAATACTTTTGCGGCCTCAAAGGTTTTGTGTGCAGATTCAATTCTGTATTTAGCATATTCTTTTCTCTCCTCAAAAGTCATAACTTGATTCCTTCTTGTGTTACATTCTGATAAAATGGTGTAATCCGTTGTTTATTTTGCCAGTCATTCTTTGAATATGCAAAAACAGAAAATGGTTCTCCAGTCTCCAATTCTAAGTCATAAAGCTTGTCTCTGAATTTTCTTTCAGTCTGTAGATTAACAGAATAGTCTGTTAAAATTAAAATATCCCAGTCTGAATCAGTCCGTTCATCCCCTCTGGCTCTTGAACCATAAAGAATCACTTCTGCCTTCGGGTCAATTGAATTAATTGAATTCCGAATTAACTGACTAATGAATTCTGTTTTTGTTTTCATTTTTCAAATGTATAAAAACAATTTAAATATTCAAATTATCTAAGGGACTTTTAATTTTTTGGTGATTCGGTTCATTTCATAAATAGAATGCAATCCTAATCCGGACAAACAAGAAAAGTTTAAACATGATTAAAAGATTAACATGATTTTATTAATTTTACCGCCGAAAATTCGGAATTAATCGACTTTTAAATAAAGTACATCAAAATTGCAGGATAACAAAAATTTAAACACCAAAGAAAAAGAAAAGATAAGGCAAATGTTTGATAACATTGCCTCAAGCTATGATTTTCTAAATCATTTTTTTTCTTTTGGAATTGATCATTTATGGCGTCGTAAAGTTGTAAAATTATTAAAACCACTTAATCCGGCATCAATTCTTGACATTGCAACAGGCACAGGTGATCTTGCTATCAGGGAAGTAAAACTCAATCCCGAAAAAATCATTGGAATTGATATTTCGAAAAACATGTTAAAGATAGGAAAAGCAAAAGTTCTTGCCGCAAATCTCGATCATATTATCAGTTTTAAGCAAGCTGACTCAGCTGAAATTCCTTTTGATGAAAGTATTTTTGATGCTGCTACTGTTGCCTTCGGGGTTAGAAATTTTGAAGACCTTGACAAATCTCTTGCTGAAATTTTTCGTGTTTTGACAAAGAACGGACAACTTGCCATTCTTGAATTTTCAATGCCGGAGAAATTTCCTTTTAAACAACTTTATAAGTTTTATCTAACTAAAATTATTCCTTTGGTTGGAAAAGTAATTTCAAAAGATGTATCAGCATATTCCTATCTTTCGGTAAGTATCAGCGCTTTTCCGTCAGGAGAAAAGTTTCTTGACCACATGAAAAAAGCCGGATTTACTAAGACATTTCAACATAGACTTACTTTTGGTGTAGCATCGGTTTATGTTGGAACAAAGTAACTGGAATATTAAATGGCAGTTAGAAACCTGAAAGCAAATTTCTTTAATTGTAGTTTACCTAAAACCATGTAGTTAGATTACTATAAATAAGTAAAGATTACGATACGAAGTTAGCACGTATGTGTGCTTCTTAGTATAAATTCAAAATCAGGAAATAAATAAATATATTATTCGTTAATAACAATATTAAAAATACATATCATTGAATAAAATAAAAATTATAATTGTAAGTGTAATTGTAGGAGTATTTCTTATTAATGGAAATGCTTACGCACAATTCAATAAAATAAAAAATCTTCCTAAACACGACAGGGATACCTGGCGTTTTGGTTTTATTCTTGCTACAAACACAATGTTTTTTACGGTTAAAACAAATCCTGATTTTCAAACAATTAAATATGACCAAAACGAGTCACCGGATATTTTTGGCGATTCCCTCTACTTGTATGGTGTTACTCCCATGCCTACTTACGGGTTTACCATAGGTATCGTTACCAATTTAAAAGTAGCAAAATATGTCGATCTAAGATTTGTTCCTTCACTTGCTTTTGGCGAAAGATATTTAAATTACAGTATTTACAGATATCAGGAAGATGTACCTACTCTGGTAGATATTAAAAAGAGTATCACTTCAACTTGTGTTCTTTTACCTTTGTATTTTACATATAAATCTGTAAGAGCAAATAATTTCAGAACTTATGTACTTGGCGGAATAAATTATAGTATTGACCTTGCCTCTCAATCAAAAAATAAAGATCAAGAAGGCAGCGAAATTCAATTGAAATTATACAGAAATGATTTATTATTTGATATTGGTGTTGGAGGGGATTTTTATACTACTTTCTTTAAATTTGGTATAGAATTGAAAATGTCATACGGAATTTATGATCTCCTGAAATCAGAAGGAAATATTTATACCAACGGAATTCAACGTATTAACAGTAAAATGTTCCAGTTGGCATTTACTTTTGAATAAGCCATGAACACAGGATATTTGATGCCGGATGTTTATTTTATTATCAGTTCGGTAATCAAATCAAGAATCAAACAATAATCTCTATTTGCAAATTATTTCTTATCTTGCACAATTAAATTAATCAGCAAACTAACATGAATTCACAAAAACATCAACCTACAATGTATGAGGCTTTTGTAAAAAAAGCTACACTAAAACAATATGTTTATTCAAATACTTTAAGCACTATAAAATTAATTAAAGAAACAATAAAAGAAATTGTTTCGGAATATAAGGATCAATTTAAAAATACCGAAAAATTAATACCTTTTGAATATAAAGAAAGAAGCAAATTTGAAATTGAATTAAAATTTGGTGGTGATGTCTTATTGTTTATAATGCATACAAATATTTTTGAATTTCCACGAGAACATGAGGTAATGAAGACTTCATACATAAAAGATGATAAAGACAGATCGTATTGTGGAATAATTCATATTTATAATTTCCTTGCCGATTCATTTAAGTATAATCGTATTAATGATGTTGGATATCTTATCGGGCGTATATTTATAAATAAAGATAAGTATTATTTTATTGAAGGCAAAAAAGAACTGGGTTTATTATATAATAATTTCGGAAATATTAAAATGGATAAAAAAGTATCCCGCGAAATTATTGAATCATCAATTAATTATACTGTAAATTTTGATCTTTTAACTCCTCCATATCAAAATGTACAGGAAATATACATGCAGGATATAAAATATGCAATAGATAATATGGCTTTAAAAACAGGAAAACGACTGGGTTTTAAGTTTCAGGCTGATCAATAGT
>JAIORY010000326.1 GCA_021107915.1 Bacteroidales bacterium
AAATTCCAAATATCAATGATCAAATGTTCAAAACATCTTGAAACTGTTTTGGTTATTGAGTTTTTGGTTATTGGAATTTATCCATACGGACTTCCTTCGGTCGTTTGAAATTTGGTGTTTGTCATTTGTAATTTTTACTATTTATATAGAGTTCCAAACTTTAAAGATAGACACTGATTATTCTTCAAAAAACTTCTCAAAATCAGGAAAATAAAAATTCTTTTCCGCTATTTTTTTGGGGAATGTAAAATATGTAATTTTTCCTTCAGCACATAATTCACCAATCGAACTGAATAATTCTGTATGAATATCTACAAGATTTCTTCTTTGATTGATGATTTTTGCAACAAGCTTTATTTTACCTTTATTGGAGTAAACGGGTTTTTTGTATTTAATTTCCATGCTTGAGGTTACACCGGTAGTTTTTAATTTAATTTGAATACACCAACTTGCAATTTCATCCAAAAGTGTTGCCTGAATACCACCATGCAAAATATTTATATAACCCTGAAATTTATCTTCCGGTTGCCATTCAGCTTTTAGATACTCACCATCTTCGACAAATTCGAGCCGCAAACCATCCATATTGTTGGGCGAACAACCAAAACAATTATATCCTTTCAGGTCTCTGTATGGATTAAATATCTTTCTTTTCATTCTGAAAACTATTTTTTTTCTCCATTACGATATCTGATTTCTTCTTTTATCGTACCATCTTCATTATATTCAATCCATTTACCATTCTTCTTTCCATCTTTATATTCTCCTTTGATCTTCACTTTACCTTTTTCAAAATACTCAATATATTCACCAACCGGTAAATTGTTTTTATAATTTTCTTCGGAAAGCAAGTCTCCGTTTTCATAGAAAGTTTTTTGAATACCTTCAAATAAACCATCTTTATAATTATAAATTGCTAAAACTTTTCCTCTTGGTTCGTACCATATCGTTTCACCATCTCTTTTTCCGTTGGTATAATTTGATTCTTCCTGAATTTTTCCGGTATCATAGAATTTTTTCATTAAGCCGTCAATCTCTCCATTTTTATAATTGATTTGTAATACGATTTTTCTTCCAAATCTATATGTTGTAGAAAGACCATCACGAAGTCCGTTGCTGAAATATTCCTGCTTCACAATAAAACCTCTGTTATCAATTACAAGTTTTAAACCGTTCAATTTCCCATTTTCATAAAACTCAATATTTTTAACTAACCCGCTTGGAAGATATTTAACCCAATTTCCTTCTTTCATTCCTTCAACATACTTACCTTTTACTGTATTAGCTTTATCTTTTTCCTCAAAATACCCATTTTTAAGATTTCCGTTTTCGTCTTTTTTAGGAATTTGAGAATATAACGATGCTGCCATCATCATTAACAATAATATGATACTTAATTTTTTCATAACAAGATTTTTTATTTTTTGATTAAAATATTTAAGATACAAAAGTAGATAAAGAACTTAGTATATTTTTTATTTTATTGACTTTTTTGAATATCGAACACCGATTAACGATTTTGGATTTCAGATTTTTTTTACTTCACAAATCATTATTCATTAATCGAAATTCGTTATTCATTTTTTTTTGACTGATGATAGGTTGCCAACCTTTCAAATGGTTGGTAACCTTTATTAAATAAATGTAAAATTTAGAATTTAGAAAGAAAAAACAATAGAGCTTTTTTTACATTTTACATTTATCATTTTACATTTATCATTTTACATTACTTTTAAAACAACATCACCAAACAAATCATAATCTTCTGCCGCAGTAATTTTTACATTGTAAAACTCACCTGTTTTGCAAGAATTATTATTGCTATCAATTATAACTTCGTTGTCAACTTCAGGCGAATCGAACTGAGTGCGACCGATATAATAATCTCCCTCTACCCTATCAATAATCACTTTAAATATTTTACCTTCTTTATTTGAATTTATTTCGTGTGATATATCCTGCTGAATCATCATGATTTCGTCAGCTCTGTCTTGTTTTGTTTGTTCAGGTACATCATCAGGAAGTTTGTATGCCGGAGTATCTTCTTCGTGAGAATAAGTAAAAACACCAAGGCGTTCGAAACGAAATTCTTCAATAAAACATTTAAGCTCCTCAAAATCTTTTTCGGTTTCACCGGGATAACCGCTTATCAAAGTTGTTCTAATTGCAGCATCAGGTACTTTATCACGAATTTTATTTATCAAATTTTTGGTTTGCTGACCGGTGATATTTCGCTTCATAGACTTCAACAAATTATCATTAATATGCTGCAAAGGAATATCAATATAATTACAGATTTTTTCATTTTTTGCCATCACGTCAAGCACATCTTCGGGGAAACCGGAAGGGTAAGTATAATGTAGCCTGACCCATTCAATACTTTTAATCTTGACAAGTTCTTCTAAAAGAAATGCCAATTTTCTTTCTTTATAAATATCAAGTCCGTAATAAGTGAGGTCCTGTGCTATAAGTATTAGTTCTTTAACACCTTTTCCGGCAAGGATATTAGCCTCTTTAATTATCTGCTCAACAGATTTTGAAATATGTTTCCCGCGAATCATCGGAATAGCACAAAACGAACAATTCCTGTCGCAGCCTTCAGAAATTTTCAAGTATGCGTAATGGCTTGGTGTTGTGAGTGAACGCTCTCCAATAAGCATATTTTTAAAATCACCACCTAATTCCTTGATTATTTCAGGAAGTTCCGAAACACCAAAAAAACCGTCAACATCGCTTATCTCATTTTCTAATTGGGTTTTATATCTTTCCGAAAGGCAACCCATAACATAAACCTTTTTTATAAAACCCTGAGATTTATCCTTAACCGCCTGCAAAATTGTATTTATTGATTCTTCTTTGGCATCATCAATAAAACCACAAGTATTAATTATCACGATATCAGCATCGTTATCCGATTCATGAACAACATTGAAATTATTAAATTTTAATTGCCCCATTAGATTCTCAGAATCTACAAGGTTTTTGGAGCAACCAAGTGTAATAATATTTATTTTTTGGGGTTTGGATTTAGTTTTCAAAATAATCAATTAGAGTCGGTTTGTAAAGTCCGAAAGTTTAAATAAATATTGAAAATGACAAATGACAAGCAC
>JAIORY010000235.1 GCA_021107915.1 Bacteroidales bacterium
GGGATGAAAGCATAATTTCCTGTTGGACCAACATCACCAATACCGGGGCCAATATTTCCGAGAGATGCAATTGTTGCACCAATGGCTGTTTCAAAATCCAAACCGAATAAAGTCATAACGAAAGTACCAAAACCAAATATTACGATATAAGTAAAAAAGAATGCCATTATTAGAAAGATGATTTGCTGTGGCACAGACTTTTTGTTGTATTTTACTGAGATTACAGCATTTGGATGTATTGCACGTTTAAATTCTACAAAGGTGTTTTTAAAAAGTAAGAGTTGTCTGATAATTTTCATACCACCACCTGTTGAACCGGCACTACCACCAATAAACATCAATAAAAATATAATTACCCATAATGTTCCACCGGACCATATCAGGTAATCAGAAGTAATATATCCGGTTGTTGTAACAATAGAAACCACCTGAAAAAGCGCATCGCGGAAAGATTCTTCGAAACTTCCATGATTAAATGCAACCAGAACAAAAGTAATTATCAATCCAACAATTAATAACAGGAAGAAATAATATCTGAACTCTTCGTTTTGCCATACTTTTTTTAACTTCCCGTGAAGGGCATAATAATGCAATGTAAAATTTGTTCCGGCAAGGATCATAAAAATAATTATGACATACTGAATATACGATGAATACCCGGTGATACTGGTATTTTGCGTTGAAAAACCTCCCGTTGCCATAGTTCCGAAAGAATGACAAAGAGCATCAAAAAGGTTCATTCCGCCGAACATAAGAAAAGCTGTTTCGGCAAAAGTTAGCATAACATAAATAGCCCATAAGCGTTTAGCTGTTTGTGTAATTCTGGGATGAAGTTTGTCGGGTTGAGGACCGGGCATTTCAGCCATAAACAACTGCATACCTCCAATTCCCAATACAGGTAAAACTGCAACAGACAAAACAATTATTCCCATCCCTCCCATCCAGTGAGTGATGCTACGCCAAAAAAGTATTCCCTTGGGTACTGATTCAATATCATTTAAAACCGTTGCTCCAGTAGTTGTAAATCCCGATATGGTTTCGAAAAAAGCATCAGTAAAATTTGGTATCACCCCACTTATAATAAAAGGTAGGGTTCCAAAAAGAGAAATAATTATCCATGTTATTGAAACAATAATATAACCTTCTCTTTTCCCGATTTTTTTTATGATGTTTTTTCTTGTAAAAAGAATGAGAATAATACCTGTAATTATAGTAATCAATCCTGAGATTAACAAAGAATTACAGCTACTTCCGCAGTAATACCATGAAAAAGGTAAACAAAGAAACATAAAAAATCCTTCGAAAATCAAAAGAAACCCGATAAGCCGAATAATAATTTTTATGTTGAAATTTGCCCAACTGCGCATGATGATCAAAAGTTTTGTTAAAATTTTGCCGCCCCGAAATTAATAAATTCAATTAATATTTGATTTTTTTTCAATAAATCAATTTTGTAATTATCGGTTTCCAGTTTTCAGTCTCCAGTCTTCAGTCTCCAGTTCTCAGTCTTCAGTCTTGAGTTTTACTGGGGACTGTTGTCTGCCGACTGTTGCCTGCTGACTGTTGACTGTTGCCTGCTGACTGTTGCCTGCTGATTGTTGCCTGCTGACTGTTGACTGCCGACTGTTGACTGCCGACTGTTGACTGCCGACTGTTGACTGCCGACTGAGGACTGCTGCCTGCCGACTTATTATAAATTATCACTTATACTAATTTGTTTGTAGCTTTGCTACGTTAAGAAATAAACGGGTTAGTTAAAAAGCTTTCCAATTTTATGAGTAGCTTCGGGTAAAGTGAAAATAACAACTTTATCATTCTCCAGAATTTGGAAATCGCCAATAGCAATATAACTTTTATTACCACGTACAATACCACCGATAATTGCTCCGGAAGGTATTTTAAGTTTAGAAATTATTTTTTTAGTTACGGGAGAATTAGGTTTTGCAACAAACTCCATAACTTCGGCGTCTATACCACTTAAACATTTAATAGAAGTAACTTCTGCTCCCATAGTAAACTGGACAATATAACTTGCAGTAATAAGTTTTTTGTTGATGATTGTGTCTATCCCGATGTTTTGTGAAATATCAATATAATCAATATTTTCGACAAGAGCAATTGTACGTTTCACACCATATTTTCTGGCATGAAGGCAGGTTAAAATATTTGTTTCCGAATTATCGGTAACAGCAATAAATGCATCAATACCTTTAATATCTTCGTCAATCAATAATTGAATATCTCGTGCATCGCCATTGATAACCAGAGTTTCTTCAAGCGAATCGGTTAAAGTCATGCATTTTCCTTTATCGATCTCTAACAATTTAATATTAAGATCTTTTTCAAGTTTTTTTGCTGTTGTTCTACCTACTCTTCCCCCACCAATTATCATCACATTATTGATGTCAATATGTTTTTTGCCACTTAGCATAAGAAGTTCATTAACACCTTCGGGTTTGGTGATAACATACGACAGATCATTTGTCTTTAACATATTATCGCCTTTTGGAATAATAGTTTTAGAATTGCGATGAATAGCAACTGATCTGAAATTAAGATGAGGATATTCCGCAGCTATTTGATTTAGTGTTTTATTGATTACAGGAGCATTTTCTTCAAGTTTAATTAGAAATAAAGAAAGCTTACCATCAGAGAAATCAAAAATTTCGGTGGCTGCGGTTTGTTTTAGAAGTCCGATTATTTCTTGTGCTGCAATTTCTTCGGGACAAACTAAAGCATCAATACCGAGATTTTTAAATATCTGTATATTTTTTTTGTTGAGATTATCAAGATTGTTAACTCTGGCAATTGTACGTTTTGCCCCAAGCTGTTTGCCAAGTATTGCCGTTACCAGATTAATATTTTCGTTATGAACCACCGAAATTAACAAATCTGCTTTTTGAATATTAGCACTTTGTAAAACCGAAATACTGGTTGAGCTTCCCATTATTGTCATCAAATCGGTATGTGATTCAACCATTTTCAACATTTCTTCATGTTGATCGATAATTGTAATATCATGATTTTCGTTGGCTAATTCCTGTGCAAGGTGTAAACCAACTTCTCCGTCTCCTGCGATAAT
>JAIORY010000062.1 GCA_021107915.1 Bacteroidales bacterium
TCAATTGATTAACAGTAATCCATGCCATAACTCCCATTCCTGTTTCAAGACAATCTTCATCAACATTATAATCGGGTTTATGAAGATTTGAGCCAATTCCTTTTGCAGGATTTGCTGTTCCTACACGGTAAAAACATCCGGGTACTTCCTGACTAAAATATGAAAAGTCTTCACCAGTCATTCGAAAATCAAGTTCAACAACATTTTCTTTTCCAAGATATTCAATTGCATGTTGAAATGATTCTTCAGTAAAATCCTTATCGTTAACCAAATAAGGATAACCATGAGAAATATTTACATCACATTCGGCACCTGCACCCTGAGCAATTGATTCGGCAATTTTAGTAATTTTCTGAAGTGCTTCGGCTCTCCATTTTTCATCAAAAGTTCTGAAAGTACCTTTCAAAATAACCTCATCAGGAATTACATTATAAGTGCCATCAGCAATAAATCTACCAAAAGACAAAACCGTTGGAATTGTAAAAGGTGCATTTCTGCTAACAATTTGCTGCAGCGAAATAATTATCTGAGAGGCAACAAAAATCGGGTCAATTATTAAATGTGGCATTGCTGCATGTCCGCCTTTTCCTTTCACGGTGATATTAATCTCGTCGGTTGAAGCCATATATTTTCCGGTTTTCATTCCGATTTTTCCAACTTCAAGTTCGGGAAAAACATGTTGTCCGATGACTTTATCCACATCAGGATTTTTCAAAACGCCCTCTTCTATCATAAATTTTGCACCCCCGGGAATCAATTCTTCTGCGGGTTGAAATATTAATTTTACCGATCCTTCAAAATCGTTTTTAATCTCATTTAAAATCTTTGCTGTCCCGAGTAAAGACGCCATGTGAACATCGTGTCCACAGGCATGCATCACTCCTGCATTTTTCGATTTGTAATCAACTTTATTTATTTCCTTAACGGGAAGGGCGTCCATATCAGCACGCAAGGCAATCACTTTTGAATCGGGATTTTTCCCTTTTATCAAACCCACAATACCGGTTTTAAAAATCCCTTTTTCATAAGGAATTCCGTATTCTGTCAATTTTGAAACAATAAATTCAGAGGTTTTGAACTCTTTATTCGACAATTCGGGATATTGATGAAGATGTCTCCTGATCGCAATTATTTCGGAATGATAATCTGAGGAGAGGTTTTTTATTTTATTAAACAGATGTTTCATAATTCTTAATGTTAATTGATTTACGCATTTTATCATTTAATCATTCACTCATTCAATCATTCAAAAGTCTGCAACTCATGCAGTTTTTTATAAATGCCATTATTTTTTATCAGTTGATCGTGTTTTCCTTGTTCTACGATTTCACCTTTTTTAATAACCACAATTTCATCGGCATGTTTTATTGTTGACAAGCGATGAGCAATAACTATTGATGTTCTGTTTTGCATAAGTTTTGTCAGGGCATCCTGCACAAGCCTTTCCGACTCAGTATCCAGCGAAGAAGTTGCTTCATCAAGAATAAGAATTGGAGGATTTTTGAGAACTGCTCTGGCAATGCTTAGCCTTTGTTTTTGTCCACCGGAAAGTTTTATTCCCTGGTCACCGATATTTGTATAATATCCATTTTCCATCTTTGAAATAAATTCATGAGCATTTGCAACTTTAGCAGCAGCTATCACATCTTCTTCTTTAACATTTTCCATTCCGAGGATAATATTACCAAAAATAGTATCATTAAAAAGGATTGATTCCTGAGACACAATTCCCATCAAGCCACGCACATCAGAAATCACCAAATCTTTTAAAGGAACCCCGTCAATTAATATTTCGCCGCTGTCGCAATCATAAAATCGTGGCAACAGATCAACCATAGTTGATTTTCCTCCACCTGATGGCCCAACAAGAGCAATGGTTTTTCCTTTTTTAATTTTTAGATTTACTTTGTCAAGAACAATTTCTTTTTCATAAGAAAAGCTAAGGTTCCGGTATTCAATTTCTTTTTCGAAATCAGTTTTTGCTATTGCATTCGGTTTTTCTTTTATTACTTCATCTGCATCAAAAATCACTTGTATCCTCTCGACAGAGGCAGCTCCTTTTTGAATATTATAAATAGCAGTGGTAATGGATTTTGCCGGTGGAATGATCTGAGAAAATATTCCGAGATAGGCAATGAAAATCGCAGCATCCAACGGGTTTTCAGGACTCAAAACCAAACGACCTCCAAACCACAAAACAGTAACCAAAACACTTGCTGCCAGAAACTCACTCAATGGAGAGGCAAGATCACGTTTGCGATATAGCCGTATCATCAAACGGGTATATTTATTATTATTTTTCTGAAAATTCTGTTCAGAAGGTTTAATTGCATTAAAGGCTTTAATTATCCGCAATCCTGAAATCGTTTCCTCTATTATTGATAAAAGTATCCCGAACTGTCTCTGTCCTTTTACAGAAGTTCTTTTTAAACTTTTTCCTATTCTGCCAATAAGAAAACCACTTACGGGCAATAATATCAGAACAAAAACCGAAAGAGAAGGACTTATCACAAACAGTGCCACCAAATACGAAATGATAGCAATGGGATCGCGGAACATCATCTCAAGCGAACTCATTATCGACCATTCAATTTCTTGAACATCGGAAGTCATCCTGGCAATAATATCTCCTTTTTTTTGCTCTGAATAATACGAAAGCGGAAGTATCATTACTTTTAAATACATTTTATTCCTGATATTCCTGACAACTCCATTTCTGATAGGAGCAAGAAAAAACATAGCAAGATATCTGAACAAATTTCTTAAAAAATAAAGAGTAACAATAATGATAGAAATATAAAACAATACTTCCATTTCGCCATGCTCACCTATCATTTTATCAATCTCAAAATAAAATTTTTCTTTTATTGAATCAAAATCCGTCCATGAAAAATTTTGTACTTCACTTGGAACTTCAGTAGTTTTAAATAATATCTGTAAAACAGGAATAAATAAAGCAAATGATGCTAATGAAAAAATTACCGACAAAATATTGAAAAGAATATTCAACAAAGCTTTCCCCCAAAAGGGAACTACAAATTTTAGTATTCTGAGAAGGTTTTTCACAAATTTAT
>JAIORY010000418.1 GCA_021107915.1 Bacteroidales bacterium
AGTCATGGAAATAAATTCGTTTTTCAGATCAAAAAAATCAGAACCTTTTAACAATATCATCCGGTTTACTCTCATAAAATAAGCAAACGGATTTATAATATTTACGGTTTGTGCCCATTCGGGCATACTTTCGATAGGGGTAAAAATTCCACTCATCATAATAAATGTAAGCATAAAAAAGAATGTAATAAACATAACCTGTTGCTGACTGCCTGATGCTGTTGAAATAAATAATCCCAAACCCAAAACTGCGAATAAATAAATAGTGGCAAAACCAAATAAAAGAAATAGGTTGCCAATCATTGGAATATCAAACAATATCTTTCCAATGGTAAGACCAAATGCAAGCTCAAAAAGTGCTATTATTAAAAATGGTAATAATTTACCGATTATAAACTGATATTTTTGTATCGGCGTAACATTTATTTGTTCGATGGTTTCCATTTCCTTTTCCCGTACAAGATTTAGTGCGGTTAAAAACATCCCGATAATTGTAACCAGAATTACAAGAATTCCCGGAAGCATATAAATTTTATAATTTAATTCGGGATTGTACCAAAAAGATGATGAAACATTGATTTGTTTTGTTTTTACAAGAGGAATAATATTAATATTTTCGGTAATAATATTTTTATTAAAATCTAAAATTACAAATGTTGCATAAACATTTGTAATTCCCGCAGCGGTTCCATTTATAGCATTTATCAATAGTTGAAGTTCCGAATGATTTTCTTTAAAAAGTTTACGTTCGAAACCCGAAGGAATATTAATTACAATGTCTGCTCTGTTTTCTTCCAGAGCATCATTCGCATCTTTAGTCGAAAACGAACTTTCATTAATTATAAAAAACGGAGAGCCTCTGAATTTATTAATTAATTGCCTCGAAGTAGTTGTTTGATCCTTATCAACAACATAAGCATCAATACTTCGCATCTCAAGAGTAGCAGCATATACAAGCACGACCAACTGAATAATAGGAATAATAAAAATAATAGGTAACATTGTTTTATTCCTGAATATCTGGATAAACTCTTTTTGTAATATGAATAAGATCGTTCGCATGTTTTATTCCAATCTGATTTTAAATTTTCTAACACTCAACAAAATAAAAAATACCATCATCCCGAAAAGGACAAGAGTTTCTTTCCAAACAAATAATATTCCTGTTCCTTTTAACATTATATTTTTAATAATAGTAATGAAATATTTTGGCGGAACAATATAACTTAACCACTGCAAAATATCAGGCATATTTTTTATCGGAAAAATAAATCCTGATAAAAGAATTGTTGGCAATAATAAAGCAAACATTGAAACAAACATTGCTGTTTCCTGGGTTTTACTTACAGTAGAAATTAAAATACCAAGCGAAAGTGCCATAAGAATAAATAGCATACATTCGCCAATTAATAATAAAATACTTCCCTTTACGGGAACTCCAAAAACAAAATATCCCAGTAAAATAATTGTGATTGTATTTATGAAAGAAAGGGTAACATAGGGTGTTACTTTTCCCAAAATAATCAAGAATGGTTTTAAAGGTGAAACCAAAAGTACTTCCATTGTTCCGAGTTCTTTTTCACGGGCAATTGAAATTGAAGTCATTATTGCCGAAACCAACATTAATATCAATGCCATTGTGCCGGGAACAAACATATAAGAACCTTTTAGCTCTTCGTTATAAACCATTCTGACTTGCGGCTTGATTTGAAGAGGAAGTTTTTTGTTGACATTTAATTCTTTCAAATAATCATAAATTATTGCCTTTGTATAATTTACAACCAAATTAGCTGTATTAGCATCGGAAGCATCAGCAATTATTTGAATATTAGCTGTGCTATTTTTTTCAAGTTTTTCAGCAAAATCAGTTTCAAAAATAATAACCTCACGCACTTTCCCTTTCCTGAATACTGCTTCGATCTCATCAGCATTATTGAGATTCGTATTTAATATAAAATAACCTGACGATAATAATTTGTTAGTAATTTTTTGGGTTGTTGCATCTTTAGACTGGTCAAATATTGCAATTTGCACATCTTTTATTTCATTACTTATAACATAACCAAATATCAGAATAAGAGCAATCGGCAAACCAAATAATATCAATAAGGTCTGCTTATCACGAAAAATATGATAAAACTCTTTCCTAACAAATGCCCAAAATAGTTTCATGGTTTTTGGTTTCAAGTTTCAAGTTTCTGGTTTCTGGTTTCAAGTTTCTGGTTTCTGGTTTCTGGTTTCAAGTTTCTGGTTTCAAGTTTCATGGTTTCATGGTTTCATGGTTTCGGTGTTACATTATTTTACTGATGACTGATAACTGATAACTGATAACTGATAACTGCTTATTCAATCAACCAATCCTTTCACTTAATCGTCCAATCACCTTCTTGCCAATTTCAAAAAAACATCATTCATGGAATCTGTTTTAAATTCTTTTTTAAGATTTGCCGGCGTATCAAGTGCTTCTATTTTTCCATCAACCATTATTGATACTCTGTCACAATATTCTGCTTCATCCATGTAATGAGTAGTAGCAAAAACAGTAATTCCGGAATTTGCTGTTTCATATATCAAATCCCAGAATTGTCTTCTTGTTATCGGGTCAACACCTCCGGTTGGTTCATCTAAAAACACAATTTGAGGTTCGTGCATAATTGCAACCGAAAAAGCCAATTTTTGTTTCCACCCGAGAGGAATAGAGCTTAACAATTTATTTTGAGATTCTTCAAGCCCTAATCTTTGTAGTAATTCGATAGTCTTTTTTTTGATCTGCAAGGAAGACAATCCATAAATGCCGCCATAAAAACGAAAATTCTCTTTTATGGTCAGATCTTCGTACATCGAAAACTTCTGGCTCATATAACCAATGTGTTTTTTTATTTCATTGGTTTGTTTATAAACATCATAACCGGCAACATTTATCTCTCCCGAAGTAGGTCTCCACAGTCCGCATAATATTTTAATAGCTGTTGTTTTTCCGGCTCCATTCGCTCCCAAAAACCCAAATATTTCACCCTTCCTAACCTCAAAATTCAGATTGTCGTTTGCAACAAAACGCCCGAA
>JAIORY010000404.1 GCA_021107915.1 Bacteroidales bacterium
CTCTAATTTTCTGAAAATTAGTGATTTTTATAGTTCTTACTCGAATAACTTTCCGTACTTTTGCAACCAAAATTAAAAAGCAAGCTAAAATGTTGACATTTAACACAATGGGGTTTTCACCCAACTTATTGAAAGGAATTAAAGAACTGGGATTCCAAAACCCAACACCAATTCAGGAAAAAATAATACCACTTGTTTTTGAAACAGAAAACGACATTGTTGGACTTGCTCAAACCGGAACAGGTAAAACAGCCGCATTTGGCTTGCCAATAATAGAACAAATAGATATTAATAACAAATCAGTTCAGGCTTTAATATTAGCACCAACACGGGAACTTTGTATCCAGATTTCAAAAGATTTACAAAATTATTCAAAACATATAAAAGGCATACATGTAGTACCGGTATATGGTGGAGCACCTATAGAGGTTCAAATCAGAGCACTAAAAAGAGGAGCACAAATTATTACTGCAACTCCCGGAAGAATGCTTGATTTGATAAAACGAAAAGCAGCAAATATTACTAATATCAAAACGGTTGTTTTGGATGAGGCAGACGAAATGCTTAACATGGGATTTCGCGATGAATTAGATGGTATTTTAGAAAAATCTCCCGAATCGAAAAGAACATTATTGTTTTCAGCAACTATGCCGAGAGAAGTGGCGCGAATTGCAAATAACTACATGAACAATCCTGTTGAAATTACTGTAGGAAAACAAAATGCAGGTGCTGAAAACATAAGACATATTTATTATCTTGTACATGCTCGCGATCGTTTTATAGCTCTTAAACGTATTGCGGATATTAATCCTGATATTTATGGATTAGTGTTTTGTCGCACAAGGATGGAGACCAAAGATGTTGCCGATAAGCTTATTAAAAACGGATATAATGCCGATGCACTTCATGGAGACCTATCGCAAGCACAACGCGACCATGTAATGAAACGTTTCAGAGAAAAATCATTACAAATGTTAGTGGCTACCGATGTGGCTGCTCGTGGTATTGATGTACACGATATTTCTCATGTTATCAATTATAATTTACCTGAAGAAAATGAAATTTATACTCACAGAAGCGGCCGTACCGGACGTGCAGGCAAATCAGGAATTTCTATTGCTATTGTAAATCATAGAGAAAAGAATAAAATACCGCAAATAGAAAAGCTTATAAATAAAAAATTCGAAAAATTGCCGGTGCCATCAGGAGCTGAAATTTGCAACAAACAACTTTATAAGTTAATTGATAAAATGGAAAATGTTGAAGTTGATGAAGCTCAAATTTCTCCATTTATGGATACAGTCAATAATAAACTTGAATGGCTGAGCAAAGAACAAATAGTTAAACGATTTGTATCACTGGAGTTTAACAGATTTTTGGATTATTATAAAAACGCTCCTGACCTTAATAAAAAAGCTGAAGAGAAAAAAGATAAACGCGATAAGAGAGATAGTGGAGGACGAGGTGATCGTGGCGATAGAAAGAGAAGAAGAGGTGGAGATGAAAATTTTACCAGATTCTTTATTAACATTGGAAAAAAGGATGGCGTTATTCCTAAAAACATTATTGGAATGATAAATGATAACACAAATGATCGTGATATTAATATTGGAACTATTGATTTATTAGAAAGTTTTTCGTTTTTTGAAGTAGAAGAAAAACATACTTCTAAAATATTGAAATCCTTAAAAAATATTGATTATAAAGGTCGTGCTGTAAGAGTTGATATTGCCGAAAAGAGGGAAGATCATAGAAGAAAAATAAAAAAAGGAAAACGTAGAATGAGATAATTCTCAAAAAAATACTAAATAGTTAAACTCCGAAATCTTAAATTTCGGAGTTTTTTTTTATATTTACAATTGGTATAAAACTAATAAACTGTAATAAGTATTCCCTGCCGAAAACTAAAAACCCTTGCAAGCATTGCTTACAAGGATTTGTAGTCCGTACGGGATTCGAACCCGTGTTACCAGGATGAAAACCTGGCGTCCTGACCGGACTAGACGAACGGACTATAAATTTCGATTTGCAAATGTATAATAATATTTTATACCAACAACATTTTTATATATTTTTTTCGCGTTGTAATTATATAACCATAAATCCGCAAGGATTTTTATTAGTGCAATTAAATGAGTGGATTAAACAGAAAACTATTCACTTATTTTAGTGACACAAAATTCGTGTTAATCAGTGAAATTCGTGTCCAAATGGAATCCGCCTGCGGATTTAAGGTATAACAAAACAATATTTATAAGGTATATAAAATTTTATTTAGTCATTTTTTTAACTTTGCTAAATATTTATAAATTATAAAATTGAAAATCAGAAATAAAATGGTGAAACACATTCATTTTAAAGACCCGAACTCTCCGGATATTGAAAAAGAAATAAATAAAATTCCAAAATGTCCGGGAACTTGTTTTTTTATTGATATTATTAATTCAACGGATATAAAATATAAAACAGAGATAAACAGTTGGGCAAAAAAGCTTAATAACACTTTTAATTTTCTTACTTTATTAAATGATTTCCCTGAAAATATTGTGAAAGGAATTGGTGATGAAATAATGCTTTATATACCCGATGAAGTTTTGCTGTCAAAGTCGTCTTACAATAACCATTTTGCTCTGCTTGAAGAAATTTATGCTACTATTGATAACATAAAAAATTTCCCGAATAAAGATTTGTTTTTAAATTGTAAAGTTTCAATTCATTATTGTAAGGATGTTTACAATATAACCTTTCTCGAAGGTGCCAACGATTACTATGGAAAAGATATTGATTTGACTGCACGACTAATGTCAAAAGCAAAAGCCAATAGAATTGTGTTGAGTGAGCAATTTTTTAAAAAGGTAAATATTGATATTATTGAAAAAAATATTAACATTAAAGGAACTTGCCTGGAAAATATTTCCGGAAAATATTTCGAGGATTTCAAAGGTGTTCCAAAGCTTACGGAATTCAGAATTATTGATGTGTAAGATAGATATCGTTACGAAATGAAAATGAAATATGGGCAGTTAAAACTTTAAG